>NZ_QUOK01000008.1 GCF_003390325.1 Rhodohalobacter sp. SW132
GACTAAATATTATTAAGAATTGAGTTTGTTAGTTTAACCTGCTACCTGAAGAGCCGATAGTCGGAATTGAACCGACGACCCCTTCCTTACCATGGAAGTGCTCTACCTCTGAGCTATATCGGCTTGTTTCAGAGAGCGGGCGACCAGAGTCGAACTGGCAACATTCACCTTGGAAGGGTGACACTCTACCAATTGAGTTACGCCCGCTAATTGTATCAGTTTGCATTAAAAAATCTTTAAGTGGGGGGAGCAGGATTCGAACCTACGAAGTCGTAAGACAACAGATTTACAGTCTGCCCCAGTTGGCCGCTTTGGTATCCCCCCAAAGTAAGTAATGAGCCAGTGGCCGGATTCGAACCGACGACCGACGGTTTACAAAACCGTTGCTCTACCCCTGAGCTACACTGGCAATCATTTTCAATATGTCAAAACTTCAATAATACGAACCCGACGTACCGATCTCTCTTTCGTATCATTGAAAGACCTGAAACTTAAAAAGTTATTTATAACTAAGCAACAAAAAAGAACACTATTTTTTAAATCTCTCTGTTTTCTGTCGCGCCTTGTTTTACATAGCGTACGAAGAGAAATCTTCCGGCAACAGCCAAAACAATTATCCCAAGAACAAACCAGCCATATATATTCAGGTAATGACCAATAATCTGCCAGTTTTCATGCACAAACCAACCTAATCCAAGCAAAATTAAGTTCCAAAGCAGTGAGCTGATCGTAGCAGAAATTACAGTTGACAAAACGCGTGTTTTAGTCAGCCCTGCTGTTACCGAAATAACAGATCGGGTACCCGCTAAAAAACGGTTTGCTAATATAACACCCTGACCCCATCGATGCATCCATCTCTTGCCCCGGTCAAAATATTTTACATCAACCACTTTCATCAGCCAAAATTTTTGACGCTGGGCCTCAATTTTATCCCCAAAATAATAGCCGATACCATACATATTCATAAAACCAATCACTGAAGCGATTGTAGTGAACAGCAACAAGAGGTTGAAACCAACAACCTGTTCTGCGGCAAGATACCCCCCAAATACCACCAGGATATCACCCGGAATTGGCGGAACTACATTTTCAAGATATGCCACCAGTGCAAATATCGCATAAACACTCAATGGAGACAGCGTCAAAATCCAATCGATAAGCTCCCCGGTAACTGTTTCCATGACATTATACCTTCATCAGCAAAACTACGGAGTGGACAGCAATCCCTTCTTTGCGCCCGATTGCTCCCATTTTTTCATTTGTGGTTGCTTTCACGGAAATATCTTCATTTTCACAACCAATCAGCCTGCTAATATTTGCCTCAATTTCAGCTATATACGCCTTCATTTTAGGTTCTTCTGCTACGATTACGGCGTCTCCATTCCCGAATTCATATCCTTTTTTTCTGACCAGCCGCATTACATCTTTCAACAACTCTCCACTGTCAGCATTCTTAAATTCCGGATCTGTATCGGGAAAATGCGACCCAATATCACCCAGTGAGGCTGCTCCAAGTATGGCATCAGTGAGAGAGTGAAGCAGCACATCGGCATCGGAATGTCCTTTTAAGCCAGCCGTATATGGTATGTCAATCCCGCCGAGGATTAATTTTCTCCCGGAAGCAAAAATATGTGAATCATACCCCAAACCTACTCTGATATTCTTCATTAGCCGTGATAATTTTCATCTGTCAAAAGTTCTGCGATCCTAAAGTCGAGCGGATACGTGATCTTGAAATTATTTCGGTTTCCTTTAACTACACTGACCCGTTCTCCTATAGCTTCAACGAGTGAAGCATCGTCTGTTCCCAGAAAATCTTTTTTAATCGCATTTTTGTAGGCTTTCAACAAAATTTCTTTTTTGAAAATTTGTGGTGTCTGTGCCTGCCATAAATCTGTCCGGTCGGGTGTCTGGGTTATGAACCCCTTACTATCCACCCGCTTGATTGTATCCTTAACAGGAACACCCGGTATTGCCCCGCCCGTTTCATACGCTTTCCGGAGACATTGTGAAATTGTGGAATCGAGTACAAATGGACGCACCGCATCATGGACAGCAATAAGGTCAGCCTCATCCAGCACTACCATCAGCGCATTATAAATGGAGTGTTGACGCTCCCTGCCGCCGCTCACAACATCAACTGAAATATCCGGAAATTTCCGTTTCAGCAGTTTACGGGTCTGTTCCTCATATTGTGACGAGGTTGATACGATAACCTGGCAAAGACCTGAAATTTCCGAAAATGCTGAAAGCGTTCTCTCCAGAATAGTTATACCTTTCAGCTCCAGATACGGCTTGGGAGTTTCTGACTGCATCCTCTTGCCTTGTCCAGCCGCCGGTATAATCAATGAAAATGCCGGATTGGTCACAAAAACTCCGTTTAGAGGATCAGCATCGCATCACCAAAAGTGAAAAAACGGTAATCATTCTCTTTGGCTTCTTCATACGCCTTCATAATGAAATCGTAACTGCCAAATGCTGCTGCGAGCATTAAAAGAGTTGATTCAGGTCTGTGAAAATTGGTAATTACCGCTTCAGTGATTTTAAAATCGTAATCAGGATAAATAAACTTATCAGTCCACCCTGTTCCCGGTTTCGACATACCACTTGCCATCACGCTGGTTTCGATAACCCGAACCGCGGATGTGCCGCATGCAATAACCTTATTTTTTTTACTCTTCAGAGCCGTATTAATTTTATCAGAAGTATCTTTAGAGATCAGGAAGTTTTCAGAATCCATTCTGTGCTTGGTAAGATCTTCCACTTCAACATTACGGAACGTTCCCCATCCGATATGAAGAGTTACCGGCAAAAATTCGGCGCCTTTTTTCTCAATTTTCTCAACAAGTTCTTCTGTGAAATGCATTCCAGCCGTTGGGGCCGCCACAGCACCGCGTTCTTTGGCAAAAATGGTTTGATAGCGTTCTTTATCGCCCTCCACAGGTTCCCGTTCGATGTATGGTGGAAGCGGCATGTCGCCGATTTCGTCTAATCTTTCATATAACTCTTCATTCGATCCTTCATACAAAAAGCGAATGGTTCGTCCGCGAGACGTTGTATTATCTACAACTTCTGCCATCAGATCTTCCCCGAAATAGAGCTTATTTCCAATCCGGATTTTACGTGCAGGTTCAACCAGCACATCCCAAAGCATATTTTCCGGCATCAGCTCTCTTAAAAGAAAAACTTCAATATCCGCATCTGTTTTCTCTTTCTTTCCTTTCAGTTTCGCCGGAAATACTTTGGTATTATTATAGATAATTACATCACCTTCATTCACATATTTATGAATGTCAGCAAATGTCTCATGCTTGATTGATTGATCCTCACGGTTTAGCACCATAAGTTTTGAGGAATCTCGAGGGTTTACCGGCTCTTCAGGAACATTAAAATCTTCGATTTCAAATTTGAAATCGGTAAGTTTCATCTTCATACGGCAGAAGTGTTTTGTATTTGCGTTTTATAAAAGAATTCAGCTTAATAATATACCTGTTTTTTTATGGTACAACAAACGAAGTTGTGAACCGTTTTTTCAAACTGCTGATGCGTTATAATTTTTTCTATTCAGTGTGAAATTGTTTACTAAGTGTTACCGTTTATGTATTATTGATTATAGATCAACAATGAAATTACTTTCGCCATGAAAATCATACTACTGCTCGTTTCTATAACTTTTTTATCCTATTCAGTTGCTGATGCCCAGCTGAGAGAGGATTTGGGCGGATCATCAGAGTATAGTGGTGTTGTCAGCACAGATCATCAGCCCTCGACCGGCAGCTGGATGAATGCGCTGAACATGACGATGAATCACTCCTATTCTATGACTTTCAGTAGTTTTGGCGGTCAGATGCAAAATATTAACGCATACACAAATTCTATGCTGTTTGATATCAGCGAAAGAATGGACGCACAAGTTGATGTATCTTTTCTGCATTCCCCTTTCGGCAATAGTTACATGACAAACGAAAGTCTCGGATCACGGATCATAATTGATCGTGCCCGGCTTGATTATCAGATATCTGACCGAACAAATATTTCTTTAGAATTTTCTCAACGTCCGTATCAATACTCACCTTTCGGTTATGGCGGATATGGGCACCACGGATTTCACAGAGGCAACCGTTCTCCATTTGGCGGAAATTATTCTACCTGGTAGTACCTGAATCGTAAATGGCAGATAGTAATAAAGGAATTGAACGATCATCACTACTGCTGAATGCAGCCATTGGTTTTTTAGGGTTTTTACTTGTGATCCTGGTGTTTTCACTCATCACCCGTCTTCTCTACCCGCGAATTATATCAGACCGATCGGAACAAGATCCCGCATTAATTAGTAGTGTAATACAACTTGAAGTATTAAACGGATGTGGTATTCCCGGCCTTGCAACGGCATACACCGGTACACTTCGGAACTATGGATTTGATGTTGTAGAAACCGGTAATTTCGACCATTTTAATGTTGAAAACACAATTGTGATCGCCCGGACTGCACAGCTGGAAAATGCCCGAAGGGTTGCCAGTGCACTCGGGATTGATGAAAAACAGATCCTCCGGGAAATTTCCGGAGAGTTTTACCTGGATGTAACTTTAGTACTTGGCGCCGATTATGAATCCCTTAATTTATAACAAACTAATAATTGCCTATGACAGATAAATCTATTCTTAAAAGCGGACAGTTTTCGACAGATTCCAAAACCAAAACTGCCGATTCTGCAAAGCTGATAGAAACCATTAGCGAAGCACTTCTCGAAAAGAGAGCAAAAAATATCGTACTGCTTGATGTACGGGAGCTTACTACTTTAACCGATTATTTTATCGTATGCCACGGATCATCGGACACACAAATCCGTGCACTTGCCAACAGCGTTACCGAAAAAACGAAAAAAGACCTCGGTGAATCCGTCTGGAAAAAAGAGGGAATGGAGATCCGGCGCTGGATCATACTGGACTACGTAAATATTGTGGTTCACATCTTCAGTGAAGAAAAACGTGAATACTACGGTATTGAAAAAATGTGGAGTGATGCCGTCCGGACAGAATTAGAAGACACCTTAGCGAAAGATAGTTGAACCTTCTTTTAAAAAATCCGTTGATACTGCCAGGAGCACTTTTGCTGCTCATATTGGCGTTGTACGGATTTTTTGAATATAACAACTCCCGGACCGGCCAACTGCCCGAATCACCTGAACCCATCATCGAGGAAAGCTTAGACCAGGGGCTTGTACTCTTCGAAAACTTTCAGGCGGATTTAACACGTGATACCGAGAATTTACTGGAGCAACTTCAGGAGATCATCAGTCAGCAGCAAAACAGGCAGTTTATCTACCGGTCACTTTCAAACCATGATTTCTGGGGAGTGATCCTCTACCGGAACGGCATCCCCTGGAGCTGGAACGGGTTTCATATTGTAATTCCGCCGCCTTTCGAAAGCAGCCAGTCCGATTCTGTTCAAACGTATCTGCAGAAACGTAATAACCTATCGGTATTAGTTGCCCAGGTTACGTTTTCGGTTGAAGATGATTCATACCAGCTTGTTGCAGGGCGTAAACTTTCCCACACGACAAATCTGCCCATTGCAGGTGATATTAATTTCACACTTTCTGACCACCCCTCGTTAACAAATCTCTACCCGGTCCGATACAGCTTTTCCCAGCCCCCGCCTGATTCAAACATGCCATACAGGGTTCTTGCAACCAGCGCATCAGACAGTGTTGGAGTGGTGTACGCCGAAGACACCGATTATGAGGCTTTCAAAGCCAGTTTTTTTGATGCAATTTCTGAATCGAGATACCTGTTTCATATTGCGATCATTGCAGCACTTTTTCTGTTTTTTATTGTATTTGCTGTAAATCATAAAAGCTGGTATTCCCTGCTGTTTCAGATTGGCTTCATATCACTAATGTGGTTCCTGGCGGTTCGTTATTCTGTTGCTGAATCGTGGGGAATGCTGTTTCTTCCCGGAGGGCCTGACGATGTTCTTCAGACCCAGCTGATTCTGGGTGAATATCTTCTCAATGCGCTATTTTTACTGCTCTTCAGCCTTGTCGCCATCAATACACTTCGGGGATACAACCCGGTAAAGTCCCGGCAGATGCAGATTAAAGGTGCACTGATTGCATTGATGTATGGCGTTGTACAGCTTCTCCTGATTCTCTTTTTTGTGATAAGCACCAAACAATTAACTGCAGACACTGCCATTCCGCTTCTGGATCTGGAATTGATTCCTCCGCTGAATACCCTGATTTTTTATATTTCAGCGTCGCTGTTTTTTGCAGCCATAACGGGAATCAGCCTGGCTGTTTCGCAATTCCTTTTCAAATTTGAACAGGATAAGGCTGTCCTTATCTTCTTGTCCTCCGTTTTTGCATTTCTTGCCACATCGTTTGGTATCGATCAATTTACTGATCAAGGATTTTTCCTTGGATGGCAATTTCTGCTGATTCTATTCCTTTTTTCAGCGTTTATATTTACCGGTTGGTTGATGTCCCGCTATCCTGACTTTTTCACAACTATGTCGGGATTTCGGCGCATGATTATCCTGTTACTCTTTACAGCCGGTTCCGTCTATTATATTATCTGGAATACCACACCGGATCGCGCTGACAGTGAACTTCACTCCATTGCCACAGAATATGCAGCAGAGGCCGAAAGCGATAGTGAGGCCATTCTCCGATCTATTCTTCAGACCATCGAATTTCGGATTCAGGATATTCCGGATGAAGATATTTTTGAAACACCCGAAAGAGCGCAATCCAGATTTGAGCGGGTAATAGAGTCTTTGATACAGACAGAGTGGCAAAACTATACGCTCGATTTTCATCTTGTACGCGCCGATGGGGATATGATTTCAGATTATTCAACCAGTATTGATTCGCCGGGATGGTCCTCAATTTTCGATCTTGAATTAATGAATCGTTCGCATCGCGGCGAGCAGCTGCGTATGGAAACGAACCGGCCAATTATTTGGGATCGACCCACCGGTATCGGAGAACATTTTCGATCCTTTTTCCGTGGCTGGATTCCTATCTACAGTAACACCAATCCAGGCAATATTATCGCCTGGATCACCGGTTCAATCTACCAGGAACGGCCCGATTTTAATAAACCGATCCGCGCAGTGATGACGGCCACTACTGGCGAAGACTGGCGAAAAAGTTTCTACATGGCCGAGTTTACCGGAAACCGCGTAGTTCGCAGCGCTACTAAAGGTATTTATAACGATCAGCCTGAATACAACCGTCTTTCGGATGTTGAGCGAAATATTGCTATGCAGGATTCACTCGCATTCATCACAACCCGAACCGCCCAGGGTTCTTTCAGAGAAATTCTACTGAGGGTAGGTGATCGAAATATTGTGAAAGTCAGCACCCCTAAACCGGGTTTCACAAACCACCTGTTCTCTTTTTTCAGACTCTTTTTACCCCTGTTATTCTTCGGTTTATTTGTGATGGCGGTTTTATCTATTTGCGGACTACGGCCTTTTCACCTTTTCAGCCAAAGCAAACGGTTCCAAAATCGTCTGATTGACGGATTTACACTGGCCACACTCCTCTTTTTAACCGTACTGATTTTTGCCACACAATTTGCTATCAGCAATCAAACGGAAAAAAATATTGAGCGCGATCTGGTAAATACACTGAAAAACCTGGGAGAATCGATCCAGCTCGCATCCCCGGAAATTTCGACTGATTCATTCCAGATTCCACTGTCTGACGTTACGACTCCTCTAAATGTAGATGCCATACTCTATCAAAACGTATGGGTGGTAGAATCAACGACACCGCAGATATTTCAACAACACCTGATTCCAACCATTCTACCATTTAATGCCTACGAATTTCTTTACAATCGGGAGCGGAGGCATATCGTATCAACCGTGGAACTCGGCAGAGAGACGCTTATGGTGGGATACCGCGCCATTGTAGATGATGATAACCAGCCGGTTGGCACCATTGCCATACCCACATTTACGCAATCTCCCGTTTACACCGATCAGCTTCTTGAAACCACCAGCTACCTCTTTGGAATTTACCTTGTAATCTTTTCGCTCTTTACAATTGGAGCCATTGTGTTTTCAAACCAGTTAACACGCCCGCTTGAACTGATTCAGAAGGGATTGAATAAAATTTCACGGGGAGAGCAGAAAACTAAAATCCCCGTTACCAGCCAGGATGAGGTCGGATCGCTTGCAGAAGCGTATAATTTAATGGTCAACAAACTCGATGAGGCCCAAAAAGAGCTTATTAAAGCGGAGAGGGAATCCGCCTGGAAAGAGATGGCACAACAGGTGGCACATGAAATAAAAAATCCGCTGACTCCAATGAAATTAAACCTGCAGCATCTGCAGCGCCAGCTCGAAGCAAACCCTGATAATGTGCTCGCTCTCAAGCCAATCATCGAAACAACCGCGGCCAATATTATTGAACAGATAGAATCACTCAACAAGATTGCCAGTGATTTCTCGAAATTTTCAAAGCCGATCCGCGATCCGTTTGAACCGGTAAACCTGAACCCTCTGCTTGAATCGGTTGCCGATCTGTATGGCCACGATGAAGGTGTAGAAATTGAGCTGAACATTCGATCGAAAGATCTTACCATTCATTGTGTGCAGGATGAAATTCGCCGTGTACTTATTAATCTAATTAAAAATGGTATTGAAGCCTGTGAAAATGGAAATTCAAAAATTCAAATTGATGCCGGGTTTCAGAATGAAGAACTTGAGATTAGCATTGCAGATAATGGTATAGGGATACCGGTAAAGAATCGAAACACTATTTTTGTACCAAACTTCTCTACAAAATCCTCGGGAACCGGACTTGGTCTTGCCATCACTAAAAAAATTATTGAAGCACATGATGGAGACATTTCATTCGAATCAAAACCCGGGCAAGGAACAACATTTACCATACACCTTCCCAAAAAACCCTCTTCATCCTGAAAACCTTTTTGGCAGCTTGGTGTCAAAAGGATCTCACTCCTTTTATAGTCATCGATGAAATGGCTGGTAAAACCTGTTAGGTTTATTGCTTTTTTTTACTTCATAACCAGACTATTATTATCAGACCTGTATTCTTCAAACCTATCAGGTTTAGGATTAACACAACACCAGGCTGCCCGGCTCAATTCTCTGAAATCATTTCCGGATTTCGTGCGGTGATTTAGCTCGATTTTTTGTACCATCTGCATCGCAAAAATTTAGATGGATCAAAATCAGCTCACATACCGCCAAAAGATAAAAACAGAAACCGGACTTCTCATGAAGATCGGCTTCCCTGTTATCATTACGCAGCTTTTGCAGATCAGCATGAGTTTTGTGGATACCATTATGGCCGGCCGCCTCTCACCGGAAGATCTCGCAGCAATTGCCGTGGGCACAAGTGTATTAATGCCGCTGGTGGTTCTCTGCATGGGATGCCTGATGGCTGTCACCCCCATTGTGGCACAGAATATGGGCAGCCGCAACCTTAATGATATCGGTAAAAATGCACGCCAGGTGCTTTGGCTGAGCCAGATACTTGCACTGCCCGCTTTCTTCATCCTGCGAAATCTCGATTTTGTTTTTGTTTTGATGCAGGTTACCGAAGAGATCATACCCATTGCCGCAGGTTATCTGAAAGCAATCAGCTGGGGGATTTTTCCCGCATTCGCATATTCGGCTCTGCGTCATTTTAACGAGGGCTTATCCGTCACGCGTCCGGCCATGTATATTGCCGTAATCGGAACGCTCGTAAACATCCCGGCGAACTATGTTTTAATGTTTGGGCAGTTTGGATTTCCCCAACTCGGGGCCATTGGAACCGGTTATGCTTCGTCGCTTGTTTTTACCATCATGTTTATTGCCTTATTATGGTTTACCGTCTGGTATCCGCCATATAAGCGATTTGATATTTTCGGAAAATTCCGCTGGCCCGAAAAGAAATATCTGAGCGAACTCTTAAGCATCGGTACACCCATCGGCATTAGTTCATCGATGGAAGTGAGCATGTTTGCCGCAGTAAGCCTGCTGATCAGCACGCTAAGCACTATCGAAGTGGCGGCTCACCAGGTCGCGATTAATTTTGCATCGATCTGTTTTATGATTCCGCTCGGACTCTCCATTGCAATCTCTGCCCGTGTCGGAAACTCTGTCGGGAAAGGAAAACCTGGAGAAGCACGTTTTCGCGGTTACGTGGGCGTGGGAATTTCAACCCTGTTTATGATCTGTACAGCCACTATTCTATTTCTGTTTCCTGAAGCGATTACTGCCATTTATACATCAGATGCCGATGTAACAGCCATCGCCGTTCAGCTTCTGTACATGGCCGCCATTTTTCAGATATCTGATGGGCTTCAGGTAAGCGGTTACGGTGCACTTCGCGGTTTGAAAGACACAAAAATCCCGATGTATGTGAACCTTGTTGCCTATTGGGTCATTGGAATTCCAACAGCCTATCTTCTTGGATTTACATTCGGATATGGAGCACCCGGTTTTTGGATCGGCTTGATTGCTGGATTAACCGTGGCAGGAATTCTGCATAACACAAGGTTTTATATTAAGACAGGAAAACTGATGCGTGTGTAACGGTTTTAACGAAATCGTACAGGGGCGGGATCTCCGCCATGCAATAGAAAACGCACCCCAAATGAGAAATATGGAGTCACAAAAAAACCGATATCATCCAGTGCCGGATACCAAAGTGATCTGCCGCCGACATGCAGATATAATTTTGTGCGATCTGAAAGCCGAACATCCATTCCGGCAATAAGCTGCCCGTTAAATCCAAAATAGTAGTTAGCATCGGGTCCCAGAAAAGATCCTGTTCCGGCAAGGCCAATCCCGGGGCCAGCCCGAAAGTATAGAGAAACCCTCTCCTCTGTAACATCATCCAGCGAGCCTCTGACGTAATATTCACGGCCTATAGTTATGCCACTGACCCACGTATCTGGCACCAACGCCCTTGAACTGCGTTCTCCTGCAAAACCGAGGAAAAAACTGCCGTAAACCGGTATATACGGCTGCAACAAAGACGCTTCTATTCCGGGGTGAGAGAATCCAAAAAACAGCCCGGTTTCCATTCGATAATCAATCTCATTCTGTGCGTAATAGGGTACAGAGGCATGAAAACTCTGGCTGTTTGTAAATTGTAAATTATAAACTTCAGTAGTAATATCACTTTCTGTATTACTGAATTGACCGAATGAGTAGATCGGGAAGAGAAAAAAAAGAGTGAATAGTGGTGTAAAAAGTTTCATAATTGAATTGCAACGTCTCGATGTTTCCAAAGCTTCTCGTAGCTTTTTGTTGATGATGTAGAGGGAATTTTATCTAATTATGTAAGAAACAGCAAAAAAATTTACAATGATTCAGATCGAACGAAATTGTCCATATTGAACTTCCATCAGTATAGAACGCAACGGATAACGCAGGTTGATTATATCAGCGGTGTAACGGTGCCGGGTCCTCAGCCAATTGTTCAGATTCGGGAGCCGAATAATCAAAGAAAACAGAATGTCTGTATATATTCACAATATTGAGCAATCGGTTCCCCCGCATCAGTACCGGCAGGAGGAGTTGCGAGACAGGATGAAAGAGATTGTAGATGGAGACGAAAAAGAGACTCGTCTGCTGCACCATATTTACAATCGTTCCGGAATAAAAACCAGACACTCCGTTGTGGATGATTTCAAAAAAGAGGGTGCCTTCAAGCTTTTTTTTAATGGTCAGGGTTCCTCGCCGGGCACTCAAAGCCGAAACGACGTCTACATTGAGCAGGGAAAAAAACTTTTTGTAGATGTTGCTCAAAAATTAATAGCGGGGTCCGACTTCAGCGCCGGAGATATCACCCATCTGATCACCGTATCCTGTACCGGATTTTATTCACCCGGGCCCGATTTTGACATCATCAAATCCCTGGGCCTTTCGCCCGAAACCGAACGTTATAACCTGGGTTTTATGGGATGTTATGCGGCCTTACCCGCGCTAAAACTTGCGCACCGAATCTGCTCTGCAGATCCTGATGCAAATATTATGGTTGTTTCGGTTGAACTCTGTACACTTCATTTCCAGTCTGCGCCGGTGACCGATAATCTCATTTCAGCATCTGTTTTTGCTGATGGCGGAGCTGGTGCGATCGTGAGCAGTCAAAAGCCCAAGAAGGAGAACTTTTATCGGATTGATAATTTTGCATCCTTGATCACACCGGAGGGAGAGAAAGATATGGCATGGTCTATTGGCGATAACGGGTTCAACATGGTGCTCTCAAGCTATGTGCCGTCTATTCTCAGCAGTGGTATACAGCCATTCATGGAGTCAGTCTTTAAAAAACACAAATTATCCGTCGATCAGATTGATTTATGGGGCGTACATCCCGGCGGACGGGCTATTCTCGACAGCTTCAGCAAAACCCTGGATCTGCCCAAAGATTCGCTCCAGGCTTCGCGTTCGGTTCTGTCTGATTATGGAAATATGAGCAGCGCAACTGTTCTTTTTGTTCTGCGAGAGCTCCTGGAAAATAACCACAGTGATGAGCCGCAAACCGCTATGGCCGTTGCATTCGGACCCGGAATTACCATTGAATCTGCACTTTTAACGCGCATGCACTCCTGAAATGCCTCTTTTCCTCTCAGAAAGAGATCCCGGCCTCCTTGAAAAGATGGATGACGCAAACTGCGATCCAAAGCAGCTGACCAACACCTACCAACAGTTTGCCACAGTGAATCGTCTGCTTGGCGGCTGGGGCAGGATCTACCGAAAATTCATTCATCCTGCTTTGAATCAGCAGAAAAATGAGTCTGCTCTTCTCGATATCGGGTGCGGCGGCGGCGATATTCTCCGGGCACTGTCATCATTCACAGAAAAAGATGGTCTGAACGTGCAATTCACCGGAATTGATCCCGATTCGCGTGCTATTGAATTTGCACGAAAAAGAACCGGCAACCCGAAAATCCGTTATCTGCAGCAATCTTCTTCTGAGTTATCAGAACGGGGTGAACGCTATTCGGTTGTAATCTCCAATCACCTGCTTCATCATCTCAATACAGAGGATTTGCAACAAATTTGCCGGGATGCAGAAAGCCTGGCCACAGATCTTGTTCTTTTCAGTGATATTGAGCGGAGTGATATCGGGTACGGATTGTTCAGGTTGATCGCGCCCATTCTGTTCCGTAATAGTTTTATTGCTGAAGATGGCATAACCTCCATCCGCCGCAGTTACCGGGCGGATGAACTCCGGGAAAAGCTGCCGGACGGCTGGCGGGTAATCCGTCAATTTCCGTTTCGGCTGATTGCGATATTTGATAAACAACAGGTTCGATGAAAAACCGGGCCAAAACAGATGTACTTATTGTTGGCGGCGGACCGGTCGGACTCTATCTTGCAGGGACGCTTGGCAGCGCCGGACACAGCGTAACCATACTCGAAGCCAGAAATCAGATCGATCAACACTCCAAATCGCTCGGAATCCATCCCGTTTCCCTGGAGTTATTTGAGAAGCTGGGTATCTCTTCCCGATTCACTGAAAAAGGGATCAAAATACAGAAAGGACGCGCATACGTCGATCGAAACTGGATCGGGACCGTTGATTTTTCGCGATGCAAAAAACCGTTCAACTACATTCTCGCCCTGCCTCAAAACCGCACCGAAGAAATTCTTGAACACTGGGTGACTCACCTGGATTCTGTATCCCTCATCCGCGGTGCGGTGGTAAACGGAATATCGCAATCCGAGGATTTTGTTGAGGTTACCTATCAAAAAGAGGACCTGCAGCATACAATCAGGTCGCTCTACACTGTGGGATGTGATGGAAAAAACAGTGCGGTACGGGAGATCACCGGTATCAGGTTTACGGGGAAACCGTATCCCGACACCTACGTCATGGGAGATTACCCTGATACAACCAATTTTGGGACAGAAGCCGCCGTTTATCTGCATAAAAATGGGCTGATTGAATCATTCCCGCTGCCAAATAAAATGCGCCGATGGGTGGTTAAAACTCCATCCTACATCAAACAGAATCAAAAACAGATGTTAGAGGAATTCATCCGGGAGCGAATCGGGGAGGATCTTGCGGGTGAAACGGGCAGGATGATCAGCAGTTTTGGCGTGCAGCATTTTCTGGCCGAACGATTTTATTCGGGCAGAATTCTGCTTGCGGGAGACTCCGCTCATGTTGTGAGCCCGATTGGCGGGCAGGGAATGAACCTGGGGTGGATCACCGCTGAACGCGCATCAAAAGCGATTCAAACGTGCTTAGATAAGCCCGGCAGAAAAGAAGTACATTTAAAACGATTTTCAGAAAATGCTATAAAAACCGCAAAAAATGTGGCTTTTCGCGCTGAGATTAACATGTGGCTGGGCAGAAAACGGACATTCCCGTTTGGCAGAAACCTGATCGCCCGCCTGATTGTAAACACCCCGCTCCAAAAGTTCATGGCCGGGATGTTTACAATGCGCAGGTTATAAATTAAAGCTGACGACTACTTATTCGTCAGTGAGGCAACACCGGGCAGCTCTTTTCCTTCGAGATACTCCAGGCTGGCACCGCCACCGGTTGAAACGTGTGAGACTTTATCCTGTAGTCCCGATTTTTTGATCGCCGCTGCTGAGTCACCGCCGCCAATAATGGTAATAGCGCCGTTATTCGCTGTGGCATCCGCAAGAGCTTCCGCTACGGTGAAGGTTCCATCAGAAAAATTCTCCATTTCGAAAACACCCATCGGGCCGTTCCAGAGAACTGTTCGCGCGTTTTTAATGCGGTTGCTGAATGCAATAGACGACTGCGGTCCAATATCGAGCGCCATCCAGCCATCCTCAATGCCGTCGCGGTCCACAACTTTGTGCTCCGCATCGTTACTAAATTCTTTAGCAACCACCGAATCGATCGGCAGCATGAAATCGATGCCTTTATCCTCAGCCTTTTTCATTAGTTCTTTGGCGAGGTCAACTTTATCATCCTCCACCAGCGAATTCCCGATATTGAGCCCCATCGCTTTGTAGAACGTATAGGTCATCCCGCCTCCGATGATGATCGTGTCTACTTTGGAGATCAGGTTTTCGATCACTCCAATTTTATCGGAAACTTTTGCCCCGCCCAGAATGGCTACAAACGGACGACTGGGACTGTTCACGCTATCTTCGAGATACTGAATCTCTTTTTCGAGCAGAAAACCGGAAACCGATGGCTGTAAAAATTCTGTTACGCCGGCTACCGAAGCGTGAGCCCGGTGACTGCTTCCAAACGCGTCATTCACAAAAATGTCGGCATGCGTGGCGAGTTTCATCGCAAATTTAGGATCGTTCTTTTTCTCTTCGGGATGGAAGCGAACATTTTCAAGAAGCACAATTTCTCCTTCTTTGGCTGATTTGATCACTTTTTCAGCCTTCTCCCCGATGCAGTCCTCGGCAAAATGGACCGGCACATCCACCAGAGTTGCAAGGTGATCGGCTACCGGCTTCAGGCTAAACTCCGGTGAAGGCTCACCGCCGGGGCGGCCGAGGTGGCTCGTGAGAATCAGTTTCGCCCCGCGCTCAACCACATAATTGATCGATTCGAGCGCCTGCACAATCCGGTTATCATCTCCGATCTTTCCATCTTTAATCGGCACGTTGAAATCAACTCTCATCAATACGGTTTTACCTTTTAAATCAACGTCTTTCAGTGTTTGTTTAGCCATTTTTTCGGTTTGTTAGTTTTTCAAATTATTTCGGGTTATTAAAAATACAGGTTGTACCGTTCGATTGGAAATAGTTTCTTCTGTGGGATCCATGGATTTAAATCAGAGATTTGAACTTCTGCTTTTAACACTCATTTTCGATATTTTGTCCCATCATGAAAAAAGCTGCAGATATGGACATAGTTTATTTTGATCACGCCTCCACAACACCTGTGGATGACAAGGTTCTGGATGAAATCCTTCCGTTTTACAAACACCAGTTTGGAAACGCCAATTCCGCCCACCAGTTCGGCCGGGCAACAAAAGTTGCGATTGAAGACTCCAGGGAGATGATCGCCAAATTAATTGGTGCGGAACCGTCGGAAATCATCTTTACAAGCGGCGGCACCGAAAGCGATAATGCCGCTATTAAAGGCGTGGTAAATGCTACAAGAAAAACAGAGATCATCACATCTCCTATCGAGCATCACGCCGTCATCCATCCCGCCGAAAGCCTGAAAATGAAAGGGTGCAGAGTAACCTATCTGCAGCCCGACAGTAATGGACTGATCACCCCGCAGCAAGTTTCTGAGGCGATTTCTGATGACACAGCGATTGTAAGCCTGATGCATGTAAACAACGAAATCGGAACCATTCTTCCGATCAAAGAGATCGCTGATGTTTGCCGGGAAAAAAAGGTTCCGTTTCACTCCGATACGGTACAAAGCGTGGGTAAGCTTCGGGTGAACGTGAAAGAGCTGGGGGTTGATCTGCTTAGTATGAGCGGGCACAAAATATACGGCCCGAAAGGGATCGGCGTACTCTACGTAAAAAACGGAACCCCGTGGCTTCCGTGGCTTCAAGGCGGATCACAGGAGCGTCGCCGGCGTGGCGGTACATCCAATGTGGCAGGAATTGTGGGGCTGGCGCAGGCGCTCAAATATTGTATCGATCACGTGGAGGATCACAGCGCCCACTACAAAAAACTTAGAAAAGAGCTGTTTGACGGACTTGAATCCCGTTTCAGCGGCCGATACCTGGTAAACGGTCCGGTTCAGGACGGAGTGCCTCATATCATCAACCTGGCGTTTACATCGGATGACGAAAAAGGACTCGATGGCGAAATGCTTCTCCTGAATCTCGATATCGAGGGAATCTGCGTGTCGAACGGATCAGCCTGCACATCCGGGGCGGTTGAACCATCACACGTGTTAAAGGGAATCGGGTTATCCGACAAACTGGCCAATTCCAGTATTCGAATCTCTTTCGGTAAAGATAACACGGTGGAACAGGTTCATTTTTTCCTGGATAAGCTTGAAGCAGTTTTGAGCCGAATGACAAAAGTGACATCATGAGAATTTGTGTTTACTGCGGCTCATCACCGGGAATAAATTCGAATATACTCTCCGCTGCCAAACACTTTGGAGCTGAGCTGGCCAGCCGGGATATCGAACTTGTATACGGCGGATCCTCTCTCGGTGTGATGGGAACCCTGGCCGATTCGGTGATGCAGAACGGGGGCCGCGTCACCGGCGTGATTCCCGGGAACCTGTTCAGCAAAGAGGTGGCCCACACCGGTATCACCGAATTGATAACGGTGAGCGATATGCACGAACGGAAATCAAAAATGGCAGACTTGGCCTCTGCTTTTGTAGCCATGCCCGGCGGATTTGGCACGATGGAGGAGCTTTTTGAGATCATCACATGGAACCAGATCGGAATCATTCAAAAGCCGATTACGCTATTTAATATTGATGGGTTTTACGATCCGCTCCAATTCATGATACAAAAGGCCGCAAAAGCAGGTTTTATCCGCAAGAAAAACCTCGATATCCTGAAGGAAGCAACAACTGTAGAAGAGTGTATTGAGATGTCCGGTGGATAGATGGGGAATTAAGAAATGTAATTTTCTCCGAACTTGTTAGCCGGTCGTACCATAAAAATTCATTCCAAACAGGTACCACTCTTATGAAACTTTCCTGGATTATTGCCGGCCTGCTGGCACTTTTTTTGATCATTCTACTTAACCTGGTTGGACCGCTGAAGGGTTCCACCAACTCGGATTTTAGTGATGAACTTCAGCCCGGGAATAATCCGCTTCCCGCTTGTCCAGATTCGCCCAATTGCGTGCGCATCTCTAAAAAAATATCTTCTGATCCGTCCTCACTTTTCGATATTTTACCACAGATTCTCGGCGAGATGGGTGCAGAAAAAATTGACCAAGCTTCACAAACCCTTCAAACAGATGCCGTATTTCGCATACCTGTATTTGGCTTCCGCGATGATTTCAACGTCCGCATTGAAGCTCACAAAAACGGAGATTCTGTTCTGCATATCTCCAGCCGGAGCCGTGTTGGCAGAGGTGATTTAGGTGTAAACCGGCGCCGGGTCAACACGTTTATAAATTCTCTCGATATATTTATTCAAAACTCTTAAACCCAGGAAACTGTGCCAAAACTATCAACAACTATCGGTGTTATTATGATTTTACTCGGTGCGATCTCTTACATCGCAACCGGTGCCGCCAGCGCAACCGCCCTGATTCCGGCATTTTTTGGAATCGTTTTTGTAGCCCTCGGAATTCTTGGAACCCGAAATGAATCGATGCGCAAACATGTGATGCACGCAGCTCTGCTGCTGGCCATCCTGGGCCTTGGCGGATCTTTCGGAGGATTAATGAGCGTGCTTGGTGTTTTGACCGGCGGAGAGCTGGAGCGCCCGGCTGCAGCGTACGCACAGGCCGTGATGGCGATTCTCTGTATTTTCTTTATCGTTGCCGGCGTAAAATCATTTATCAACGCCAGAAAACAGCCGAAAGCGGATACCGAATTTGAAGACGGGTAGTCCGATTTTCCTCTTTTTAACTTCAGATTTTAAGGAGCAGGTTTAATTTAAATAAACCTGCTCTTTTTTTACCACAATCGTATCAAAAAACCGGTCACGCATCCTTGAAGATATCTTCAATCAGGTGGCCGTATTTATCTTCAATCACTCTGCGTTTTACTTTCAGCGTAGGCGTAAGCTCACCGGTTTCTACGGTAAACTCATTCGGCAGTAATCTGAAGTCCCGGATTTTCTCGTGAGATGCCAGCTCTTTTGAAAATGAGCGGGTTTCTTTGCTGAACAGATTCACAATCGCCTCTTTGCCAAGCAGGTCATCCATATTCTCATACGAGATGCTGTTCTGTTTTGCATAATTTTCCAGCGCTTCAAAATCGGGAACAATCAGTGCGGCCATATATGGCTGCTTTTCGCCAACGACTACAAGCTGATCGATCCATTTACTGGTTTTAAACATATCTTCAATCGGTCCCGGGTAGATATTTTTTCCACCGGCATTTACGATCATATGTTTGATTCGATCGGTGATTTCCAGGCGCCCGTCTACGAATCGGCCGACATCACCGGTATGCAGCCAGCCATCTTCGTCGATCATCTCCTGGGTTGCTTCGTCATTTTTCCAATACCCTTTCATGGTATTTGGGCCCCGGTTCAGAATTTCACCCGGTTCAGAAGTAAGTTCTGTAGGGTAATCTTCACCGCTGATTTGTGCAATGATTTTATTGTCATCCAGCCGCTGAATTCCAACGGTTACGCCGTTAATCACTTTTCCAACAGTTCCCATTTTTTCTTCACCATACCGGTTGCAGCACATCACGGGAGACGTTTCGGTCAGGCCATATCCTTCAATAATATTCAGTCCGGCTGACATGAAGAATGTTCCGATTTCAGCCGGCAGTGCAGCCCCCCCCGATACAAAAAAGTGAATATTTCCACCGGTCCGATCGTGCAGTTTACTAAATACGAGTTTATCAGCTATCGCTTTTTGTATGCTGACCAAACCACGTTTACCGTGCCAGTATTTTTCGCCGACATTGAGTGCCCAGTTAAAGATGGACTGCTGAATGGCGCTGCCTTCCTCTACATTTTTTTTCACAAGGTTATAGATTTTTTCAAACAGCCGCGGAACACTTACCACGATGGTGGGATGGGCTTCAAGCATATTTCGGGCGACAGTATCTACACTTTCAGCGTAGTAGATTTCGGCGCCTCCGGCAATCATAGCATAGTATCCGCCAGTTCGTTCAAAGGAGTGGCAAAGCGGAAGAAAAGATAAACAACGATCGCTTTCTCCAATGGAAATCGCATCATGTGCGGCCTTTACGTTGCTTACAATATTACGCTGCGTAAGCATTGCTCCTTTCGGTTTCCCGGTTGTTCCTGATGTGTAAATCAGCGTAGCCACATCCTCCGGTTTGATATTTTTTTTGCGGGATTTCAGTTTCTCAGACTGCTGTGGTTCCGCTTTAATCCCGGCGGTGCAGATGGTATCAAAGAGTTTCACATACTCTTTTTCGATGTAATCCTGAACTTTTGGCTCATCAAATGCAATCACCTGCTTTAAATCCTCGCAGTTGTCAAACACTTCAATCGCCTTTTTCAGCTGAATTCCGGTGGAAACAAAAAAGATTTTTGATTCGGAGTTTTTCAAAATGTATTCGCACTGTGCCGCCGGTAACGTGGTATAAACCGATACGTTTATCGCCCCAACAGACTGAATCGCAAGGTCTACGACCGCCCATTCGTACCGGTTTTCACTCAGTATGGCAACACGGTCACCTTTTCGCACATCTTGCTGAAGCAGGTAACTTGCAACGGCCGTTACATCATCCCGAACTTCACTCCATGTAATGGTTTTATAGGGTTCATCAGCAGAAGGCTTAAAGGCGAACGCTGTTTTGTCAGATTTTTCGTATTTTGCTACAAGATTCTCGAAAAGTTCCGAAATGGTTTCAAATGCGACAATTGTAGGCATGATGATCGGTGATCTTTGTTTATATGTATGGTAGATATAGTGTAAGATAAAAGATCTGATTAATTTTAATAGACCTAAAATCCGATTTTCAGAATATACCACAGACTACATAAGATCGTTTGAAAACCTTTCGTTCAACTGAACCACCTGTTAACAACTTTTATCATGGCACACCCGGCACACGAGGAGACAATTCAACTTGTTAAAGAGATTTTCCGAACCTATTTGAAAGAACGGAATCAACGACAGACTCCGGAACGATTTATGGTTTTGGAAGAGATTTACCGTTCTGAAGGGCATTTTGACGCCGATGACATTTTCTTCAACATGAAGCAGACCGGCACACGGGTATCACGGGCAACCGTTTACAATACTCTGGATCTTTTGATCGAATGCGGGTTGGTTCAGCGTCAGCAGTTTGGTAAAAATCAGTATTACTATGAGCGATCATACGCATACCAGCAGCATGACCATATGATTTGTAAAGAGTGCGGCGTAGTGATTGAGTTTTGTGACCCCAGAATCCTGGAAATCCAGAAAATGATGGAAAAGATTTACGATTTCAACATTGAAGCGCATTCACTGCATCTGTTCGGAACCTGCAATAATACAGAAGAGTGTAACCGGCGAAAAGAGACCGGGGATAAAATTAAGAGCCTGACTCCGCAGGAGTAAGTTCAGCTACTTGCTATAACCGGTTTCCTTAACTGCTGATTGTAGTGTCCTTAATAAATTTACGGGCTGCCCATCGGCTCCCCCACCATCCCATCGCCATAGCGAGAATCATCACGCCGCCAATCAGGTAATACCATCGCCCGAACGGCCAGGTGAGTATCCCAAGCTGCGACAAATAAGTGGGTACTATCCATTCAAATAACAGGTAAATCACAAAAGAAGCGGCGGTTCCTGCAATGATTCCCTGCAGAATTCCTTCGACCAAAAACGGTCGGCGGATAAATCCATTGGTGGCACCTACCAGTTTCATCGCTCGTATAAGATCGCGTTTCGCGTAGATCGTGAGCCGGATGGTGTTAAACACAAGAATCATCGCAATAAAAAGAATAAACATCCCTATAGCTGCACCCCCAATCGCAAGCTGATCCGTTCGGGCTTCGAGCAATTCCAGCAGGGCCAGGTTAAACTGAACTTCATCCACACCGTGATATTGTTCCACAACCTGAACCAGTGAATCCACCTGTGCCACGGTAGCATCATCCGAAATCTTCAGCCTGAAGGAAGCCGGTAAAAAGTTCAGGCTTGCTAACGCTTCACCTCCCATCCCAAATTCCTGCTGAAAAATCATGGATGCGCTGTCTCTTGAAATATAATTCAGTTCTTCAACAAACGGCTCATTTTGTATGCTCTGCTGAAGTTCATTTGTGGTTTGTGTATCGATGTTTTGCAAGAACACCTCAATCTCAACCTGCTGCCTCAGCAATTGAGCAACTTCGTAGGCGTTAAACCCGATTCGGGTGAGCACACCTATCAAAAGGACTGCAAGAAACAGTGAAAATATAGATGTGAATGCGGCCAGCCTGGCTCGTGATAACCCGGCCACACCTTCTTTAATTAAATATGATAGACTCATGTTCAGTTCTTAATTCGTAAATAAAACTCGTAATGAAAATATAAATCGCTGTTCCGGCATCGGGTATCCTACGGTTTCAAAGTATCCGGGCTGAACGACGCGATCAAATATATTCTCCCAGCGCAATAGCACCATCAGCCACCGCACACGGGCAGATACATCAATATCCACACGGCTGAACGGCACGTTATAAAATTCATGTGTGCCGTGCTGCCACCGGTTGAGCGGCGTGATATACTCAGCAGTTCTCACAAAATTCGGGGAATACATTCCTGAAATGCCCGCTTTGACAAACGTAGCGCGATCAAACAGATAGTTTTTCCAGTAAAAATTTCCTTTTAGCCACACTCTGTCGCCGGAATTCTGAAGGCCAAAGTTAACCGGATTTTCCGAAACAGATGATTCAAATGTTTTATAGGTGGCCGAAACCATCCCTTCAAAAAGTGTAGACTCCAGTTCCAGCCATCCTGTTCCCGAAAGTGTTGTAAATGGATCGATATTCACAAATTCACCATCTTCTCCGTTTTGTGTAAGCCGATCCACAAACACGCCCTGTTCCGTCTGCCTGTAATCCGCACGGCCGCCTGCCCGAAAATATCGTCCGAGTCCTATTTTTGCTTCTGAACCTGCTGTGACCGACCTCTCATTCAGCAGATCCGGATTCCCTGAAAACTGGTTTGATTGCCAGTAAAGGGCCTGAAGATCCGGCGAACGGTCAGAATATCCGCCAAAAAATGATATTTCAAAAACCTGGCTGAAGCTCCAGTTCGCACGCCCACCACTGTACAGATCATATCGTGAATCGTTTCTTACATCTCCCCCGCCCTGAAGGTAGAACGAAAGGCCACCAATGGTTAACAGGTTTGCATCCAGATCCCCGCGCATACCGAACCATCGGTTTTCCATAAGCTGCTCTGTTCGGTTTTCCAGCATATATGGCCGGGCTGTGGCGGTAAAATTCGCCCGCTCATTTCCGATACGGTGACGGGCAAAAAGTTCAACATTTCTGAAATTCGTTGCACTGGTATCTGTGGCAAATTCAATTGTTCTTTCACTGGATTGATAGTGAAGCCCAAACTGGCTTTGCACGATACTTTGTGCATCATCCCGGTGGTGCAGCTGAACGTAGATATCTTTTGACCCTTCGATGGATTCGGCCCCGCCCCGGTTTGGAGTTTCAATAAATGGATTGAATGTAAAGAGTGATGGGTCCTGCAGCTGGTACCCAAACGACTGCTCCTGATCCATAGAATTGTTGATATAACCCAACCGCAACAGCCACTGCTCACTCAGCTGATGATACCCTTTAAACACAATCTGGTTTCCCTCAACACTACTCCGGTTATAACCGATACCATCGCGCCGGTCCCAATAGGAAAGCTCAAGATTTGTTTCCTGGTTGATGTTATGCGTTGCCGAAAATTCGAGATTCCTGTAGCCGTAGCTGCTCTCATCAAAGTTCAGATACGTTCTTGGCTGCACCAGGTAGTGATCCCGCAAGCGGATGGATGTTCTGTAAAGCGGCCCGTAATCTGATTCGCTCATGGAGATGACCTTATGAGTCGGTACACGGCTCCAGTTTACTGCACCTGTGAGCGGATCATTGATTCTCATTCCGTTCAGTTCAGATTCAAAATGGCGGTTCTCGTAGGCGTGATGATCAATACCATCCATCCGCCATAGTGTACCTGTACGGTAGGTGATCGTGCCCGGCCTCCTTGAATAGTGCTGCGTGAGGCTCAGCATATTCATCCACCGGAGAGTGCTGTCGGTCACTTCGATAGAAAATCCCGCACGATTTTCGTAGTTCCATACATGAACGGGAATAATCACTTCCGGCTCTTCTGTTTCTTCCGGCTCCTCATCAGGCAGCCCGTTCTGGATCACGGTATCGGGATCAATCGTTTCGAGGATCAGGGTATCCGGCAAAACCGGCGGCGGCAGAGTATCCTGGAAAACAGCAGAAAATGCTACTATGTGAAGAAGAAAGTAGATCAAGGAGTTACCGGAATAAGATTATACGGTAGGGTTTCAATGGAGAGCAGTCTTCGACGGACGGTTTCGAGAACAACCGCTGCGGTTCTCTGTTTGTTGATCTCCCGATCATCCGTAAAACTTCCCTTAAGCGCAAAATGATCGCCATCCAGCCAAAAACCCATCCATACTGTTCCAACCGGTTTTTCAGCCGTTCCACCACCCGGCCCGGCTACACCCGTGGTGGATACGCCAATTGAGGCGCCCGTTCGTTCAGCTACGCCTTTCGCCATCTGAAGGGCAACTTCAGCACTCACAGCCCCAACTCTGTCCAGATCACTCTTTTTAACTCCAAGCATGTTTATTTTTAATCGGTTTGAATACGCGATCACCCCGCCGGCCATATATCGGCTGCAGCCGGGAATATTTGTGATTTCATCAGAAAGCCGTCCGCCGGTACAACTTTCCGCAACTGAAATTGTAAGATTTCGTTTTGCGAGAATTTGACCGACAACAGACGCCAGATCGCACTCCCGCCCTTCACCATAAATCATATCCCCGGCTCGTTCCAGGATTCTTTCTCTGAACTTCAACAGTTCAGATTCTGATGTTTCAGGTTTCGATCCGGTATACTCAACCCGAACTTTCACGCCGCCTGCACCTGGCAGAAACGCTACATCAAGCCCGTTATTGAAATATTCTGTCAGATCGCCGATCAGGTCATCGCTTAAGGTACTTTCCGGTACGCCGGCCGTATGAAAATATTGCATGGTGAGTTTCACGCGCTCCGGAAACTGATTATCAAGCCTGGGCCTCACTTCATTTTCAAGCAGGTACTTCATCTCGTGAGGAACTCCGGGCAGCACGGCCAGACAGCTGCCGTTTTCTTTCAGCCAAAGGCCCGGAGCGGTCCCTTTTTTATTGAACAGTACGTTCGCGTTTTCAGGTACAAGAGCCTGGTCAGCATTTGAATGGCTGAATTTCAATCCCCTCAACTCAAAAATTTTCTTGATATGGTTCAGCACATTTTGATCCGTAACCAGGGACACACCAAAATAATCCGTGACTACTTTTTTTGTGATATCATCGTGCGTGGGGCCAAGTCCGCCCGTAGTTATTACAAGATCTGCACTCTTCATACTCTCACGGAGCTGTTCGTCGAGCAGACTGTAATCATCGGGCAGGGTAATAACCTGCTCAACATCGAACCCTTCGCCGTGAAGGAATTTTCCAATCCACGAAGCATTTGTATTGATGGTATCGCCAATCAGAAGCTCGTTGCCTATAGAAATGATATGTGCTTTATTCATGATGTTGAAAATAGCAGTTTGCGAAACGATCATGAAATTTGTTCTGAAATTCTTCCTTACAACTTAATCCGTACACCATTACCTTTAAGGCGTGGAAAAATTACCAAACATATTAAGTTCATTGCGATTGATTCTCGCACCGATCTTCCTTTTGCTGTTTATTCAGGATGATCTGTGGCTGCGTGGAATCAGTCTTGTTGTATACACTATAGCCGCCTTAACTGATTATTTTGATGGATATTACGCCAGGCGATATGAGGTAGAAAGTGATTTCGGGGTATTCCTCGACCCGCTTGCCGATAAGGTACTCACTTTTGCGGCATTTGTCTGCCTCCCATTTCTCGATCCCTCTCAATTTCCCTGGTGGGCCATTGGTGTAATCGTATTTCGTGATATTGCCATCACAATGCTGCGCGTTTACAGCGACAGAAAAGGCATCATGATGGAAACCCGAAAAACAGCCAAAGCCAAGACCGCTATCCAGATGGGGTATCTTTATGTTGCCCTCCTTCTTGGATTTTTACTGCTTATTCCGGGTACCACGCACGAAATTGTTCAAACTATTTACGGCACCAACATCATGTACTGGGGGATGATGGTAGTTGTAGCGATTACGGTTTACTCAGGAGTGGAATATCTGTATGTCAACCGAAAGCTTTTTTCTGACAGCAAATGACCCTGTCAAATACACGTACATCTTTTTTGCTGCTGGTCGGTACACTTTTTGGCGCCGGATACCTGCCCAAAGCGCCCGGAACCTGGGGCAGCCTGCTTTTTCTGCCCTTTATCTATGCCTCGTACCTGCTTGGCGGATACATCGGTTTGATACTGCTCACGATCGTCGCTTCAATGTTATCCCTTATCTCAGCACCTGCCGCCATTAAATTGTTAGGACCTGATCCCGGGGAGTTTGTGATGGATGAGTGTGCGGGCCAGGCTCTTGTTTTTGCACTCTACCTGCCATTGTTCGGCGTTGAGCTTAATATACTCCACCTGCTGGGTGGCTTTGTCCTTTTCAGGCTGTTTGATATTACCAAACCGTTAGGGATAAAGGCGGTGGAGAAATTCCGCGGAAAATATGGTATATTGTATGATGATTTGCTTGCAGGGTTTTATGCATCGCTTAGCCTGACAGCTATTATGTATATCAGTACACTATTTTAATACAACGGCTTTCCAAAAAAATGAAATGGATAACGTTGCTGCAAGAGACATCATGTGAAGAAAGAAATTACCATTTCGGAATACCCATTTTATGATTACCACAGATAAAACACCCATCATTGTAGATAAAAAATTTTCCCGGGAGATTGCAAAATCTCTCCTGGATATTGATGCCGTTCTGCTCAGACCAAATGACCCGTTTACCTGGTCATCGGGCTGGAACTCTCCAATTTATTGCGACAACCGGCTCACACTCAGATATCCTGAAGTTCGAAAAAAAATCGCGTCTGCCTTCATTTCCATCATCAGGGATGAACTTGAAACGCCGGATGTCATCACCGGAACTGCAACAGCAGGCATTCCCCATGCCGCATGGGTGGCCGGCAGCATGAACTTACCAATGGCATATGTACGTGCAAAAGCAAAAGCATACGGCCTTGGCAACCAGATTGAAGGCGGTGTTGACAAAGGACAAACTACCGTCATTATTGAAGATTTGATTTCCACCGGCGGATCCGCCATATCCGTTGTTGATGCACTCAACTTTATCGGCGCAAATATCGCAGCAGTACTTGCTATTTTCTCCTATGGATTCGACAAGGCCAATCAGCGATTTTCAAAGCATAACATCCCGGTTTATACGCTCACCGATTATGCTACGTTGATTGACGTAGCTCTTGAAGAAGGCAAAGTGAAAGAGAGCGATATTGATCTTTTAAACCGATGGCGTGCCAATCCCGAAAAATGGCCAAATTAAACAAAAACGATTCTGCATTATCATTCGCTGCTGCCGTAACGGCAATGAGCATTGCCACCGGTAAACGCCTGATGCGCAACTTTCAGTACTATCGCCAATCTTCGGATGCGGTAGTTACACGCCCGGAGTGCCTGGAAATCCTGAAACAGATTCGGATGAACCTTTTCGGACTGCAGAATTTATATCTAAACAGTTCGGACGAAAAACAGCATCACACGAGCTCCTCGTTTAAAGTAATGCTCGCCAAACAGGTACAGGATGGCTTTGAAGATCTGCATAGAAAAATTCTTTTTTATGATGCAGATGATATCTCAGAATTTATTCCGCTGATCGATAGAAACCGTTCTTTTTGGAAAGATTCAACCGAACCTGAGTTTTATGACGAGAATCTCCCCCGTAAAATTGACAGGCAGCTGGTTTCTGATTTTCCCGTATTGAAAAAGAATATCATGGCACTGCCCGCACGAAGTACTTAATATGATGTAACATCATACAATAAAATAACGGATAGGTATTGCAACCAAATGCCGGTTACTACGGTTCTTCAGATACAATGAAGAATCAATTGCAACATCACAAATTCTCACACACCACCCTGAAATGAAACGATTTACACTGCCGTCCCTCCTGCTTGCTTTTGCCCTGGTTATCACCTCTTGCCTCGATACAAGCGGACCCAATGACGATTATGACAACACTGCTGACCTGCAATTTTTAGAAGATAATGCGCAAAGAGATGATGTTACCGTAACCGAAAGCGGCCTGCAGTACCGGGTTGTTGAAGATTCTGTCGGAATAAGCCCCACGGAAGAAACCACAATTATCATCGATTTTGTCGGCTCATTTGTTGATGGAAGTGAATTTAATAACACCTATGAAGCGGGACAGCCCGCTATTGCACGGGTCGAAAATCTGATTTCCGGTCTCAGGGAAGGTGTTCAGCTAATGACGATCGGTTCCATTTACGAATTTGTACTGCCATCTGAGCTTGCCCTCGATTCAAATGGTAATCCACTGCAGGGAATTCCGCGTGGCGCCGCATTGATTTATGAAATTGAACTCATTCATGACAGCGCCTATGATTCGATTTTCCTTGAAGAAAACGCCCTTGAAGAAGATGTTGTAGTGACCGATAGCGGCCTTCAATACAAAATCATTGAAGAGGGAGATGGTGATTCGCCGGGTGCCACATCTACCGTACAGGTAAATTATACCGGCACGTTTATTTTCGGTGAAATATTTGACCAATCTCCCGAATCCATGCCGTCAGAATTTCCTCTTAACGATGTAATTGAAGGCTTTTCAGAAGGTATTCAGCTGATGAATGAAGGAGCAACATTTGAGTTTTATATTCCTGCCGAACTCGCATATGGAGATAATCCCAACCCGCAAAGCCCGATTTATCCCGGCGCCACACTGATTTTTGAAGTAGAATTAGTGTCCATTAGCAATCCATAAGATTTCGGGCAATCTTTTGCGGATTCACATTTATCCCTTCGGCCAGGATTCGTATCTTGGTTGTTCTATTTAATTCTGTATCCAATTTATGACCGATAAAAAATTCTATATCGAAACGTACGGCTGCCAGATGAATTTTGCCGATACGGAAGTTGTGAACTCCATTCTTATTGAGGATGGTATGACACCGGTACAAACAGCTGAAGAGGCAGATATTATATTTGTAAATACCTGCTCTATTCGCGAAAACGCAGAAACCAGGGTATGGAATCGCCTCAAAGAGTTTCGATCGATAAAGAGAGAGAAAAAACATCTTACCGTAGGCGTGATGGGCTGTATGGCCGAGCGGGTAAAAGATAAAATCATCGACCAGGAACAGTTGGTTGATATTGTTGTGGGTCCCGACGCCTATCGTGATATTCCGAATTTACTTGCGGAAGTGGACGATGGGCGAAAAGCTGTAAACGTGCTTCTCTCTCTCGAAGAGACCTACGCTGATATCACTCCCGTTCGTACAAGCGGAAACGGATTGACAGCATTTGTATCGATCATGCGTGGCTGTGATAATATGTGCGCATTCTGTGTGGTCCCGTTCACACGCGGACGTGAGCGCAGCCGGCCAATGGAAAGTATTCTTCGCGAGATTTCTCAGCTCAGCGAGCAGGGATATAAAGAAGTTACGCTGCTGGGTCAGAACGTTAATTCTTATAAATACCAGGATATCGATTTCACACGGCTGATGGATGAAGCCAGCAAGGTTGATCCGGAAATGCGGTTTCGATTTTCATCACCGCACCCCAAGGATTTCCCGGAACCGTTACTGCACCTGATTGCCGAACGGCCCAATTTGTGCAACTATATTCATATTCCGGCCCAGGCAGGCAGCGACACCATGCTGGAGCGAATGCGTCGCCCGTACACCCGCGAACAGTATCTGAAGCTCACCAACCGGATGCGGGAAATCATTCCCGGTGTAAGCCTCTCCACGGATATCATTGCTGGATTTTGCGGTGAAACGGAAGAGGAACACAAAGCCACAATGAGCCTGATGAAAACCGTTGAGTACGATCTCGCCTATATGTTTGCTTACAGTGAACGCGAGCGAACACTTGCACACAGAAAATATGAAGATGATGTGCCCGAAGAGGTAAAAAAGCGACGACTCTCTGAGATTATTAAACAACAGATGGAAATCCAGGAGAAACGCAATAAAGATGAAATCGGCAAAATCCATATCGTCCTTGCAGAAGGTACCAGCAAAAAATCAGACGAACAGTTAAGTGGCCGCTCCGATACCAACAAGATGGTGGTATTTGACAGAGAACACTATCAAAAAGGTGATTACGTAGCTGTAGAAATTGAAGAATGCACCTCCGCTACGCTGATTGGCAAGCCACTGTATAAGACAACGACCCAGGAGTTTTTCAGTAAACAAGCTGTAACAGCCTGAGAAGTTTTGAATTTTTTATACAAAAAAACCCGGCATCATGGTCAAGATGCCGGGTTTTTTGTTTTTAACTGCTGCTACTTATCGTTGATCTTACTCCCCACCTTCATCAGCATCGTCATTGAATGTGTTGAGTTCTATCTCTCCAATCTCATTGGTTTCTCCTACGGTCACGCTAACTTCATCAAGTGCAGCCGGTTCAAACCCTTCTTCTCTTGGCTCAACAGAAACCGTATAGCTGCCTGACTCCAAACCCACGAGTGTAAACTCACCGGAGGAAGTATCCGCAAAGGTAGTAGACAGCGTGTCCGATTCCTGTATGGCATATACCGTCGCCCGGGTATCAATCGGCAAAATAGTTCCGGAAATGTTACCTGTTATTGCTTCGTTTGTTGCTCTAATTACAGGTTTAAGGTTGTACAGATCCTGTACGCCTTTTTTTACAACCGATCGATTGGCGTCAAAATCAAGAAGCAGCGTGTATTGGATTCCTTCCAGAATTTCCGCGTTGATATTAAGTTTCACGCCTGTCTGTTCACCACTGGGCACAAACAGTTCGAACGTTTCGCCATTAATGACTACCGTATTCGCGTCATTCAAAATCAAGCGAATCTGCTCGTATGTGCCTACTTCCAGTTCAGCATCCGCAAGAACGGCCATTTCCCCGTTCACCAGATCCAGGATATTATAGATCTCGTTCGGCTCGCTGATCACAATCCAGCCATCTTCGTTTTGAGTATTGTTCACTTCAACTCGTGCCACGGATATGTTTACTTCATCGTAGTCAACCGGTGCGTCATGGAGTTTCACAACCATGGATCCCGTTCCGCTACCTGATTCTGTGTTAAGAGTGGATTCACAACCCCAGAAAAGCAGGGCTGATGTTATTACTAAATATGTGAGCGTTTTTAATTGTTTTTGAATACTCATGGTAAACCTCGTCTGTTGTTTATGATATATATTTGGGGTTGTTACAGTGATATGACGACCAGGTTCCGGATCGGTTACAATATTTATTAAAAAATTTTAATCTTTAGATTTTTATGATCTGATCTGCCTGCGTAAATAGACTCAGGCCAACATCCAAGCCGCTTACCCGCGTGACTCTCCTTAAGATTCATTCAACAGATTTATGAATAAATATGAAGCTCGACTTTGTTTTTCGCAGTGTATTTCGCGGAGTATTTCTGATGCGTGATGAATGAATAGAATATGATCTGTGAAAATCAGCGTATTACTCAAAGCCACTCTACTCTACATGAATAAAGAAATGGCAGGAGTAAAGTGGGTCCTTATACGATAAGGAACTCGCGTTGTGAATAGAGTTGTGAACTCTGAAATTTCTTACTAATTCCCTTGGTTTCCAGGCCCCTGGCCAGGTCTGCCGCCTGGTGGGTTCCCGGGTCGCCCCGGAATGTTCGATGGTGGTCCCGCATTCACATTCCCGTTGAACAAATTTTGTAAAATCTGGCTGGCAGGAATTCCGTTTCCTATCTGGTTTGATAAGCCATCAAGTACGGAGGCTGCCGGAAGCTGGCTTCGCCTCTCAGCGGCATTCACCGCACCCGGTAACCGCTGAATTTCATTCGCTGAAAACCCTCCGCGTACTGCATTTGCAATCACCGCCTGAACACCTGCCTCATTCAGCATCGACGCCGGCAGATCAGGCAAAATCCCCACTGCTGCTGCTATCGCCCGGGGAGATGAGTTTTCGAGCACAGCAGGCTGCCCCAGCTCGTTCAGCACCATTTCAATAGTTTCTGAAGGCACCTTCTGTGTAAGTGACTTCAGATTCGCATTAACCAACTCCCGGCGAAACTGCTCCTGCCCCCCACCTAAACCCTGCATATACGGTGCAACTTCCGGCTTTTCCATCCAGCGGTTTGATAATGCAACTGCCTGTGGAGTCTCCCTTTGGATCACATCTAATACGGGAATCATTCGTCCGCCCGGAACTCCTTTAGCAAACCCTTCCATCATCTTTTGGATGATAAAATCCGTTGGCATTCCCTTTTCTGCAAGGTCTGCCGCGGGCTCAATCATACGTGCAACGATTGAATCGTCGACACCCCGTGAGGCAGCACGTTCTCTTATCAATTCGATTCTGTTCTGCTCAATTCCCGCAGCTACTGCCCTGTCCGATACCTGCTGAAGATCGCTTTGTTGCGATACTGCAGACAGAGGTGTAAACAGGATCAAAACAAGAATTATGCTAAGAAACAGTGCCGGTGTGGTAAGTGTGTGTATAGTTTTCATATCTGTCCTCATTGTTTCAACTAATCTAAAAATATCAATCCGTTTGTACCGCCAAATCCATCACTCACGGTCATTGTTTCGTCGGTGAATTCAACCCATGTCTCTTCGCCGTTTGCTATCAGAAGTACTTTATACTCGTAAATTCCCGGGTTCAGATTCAGTTCTGCGGCATACTTTCTGCCGCTGACTTTTGATAAGGGAACACCAGGCTGCTCCCAGTCATTAAATTCACCGGTAATGTAGAGATCCCCGTCGCCCCTGTACTCTATAGATACCATAACGGCACTGTTTCTAAGCTGGTCCCATTCAGGCGAAACATTGTTCCCGGAATTTCTGAACATCGATGACGCAGAAAATGTGTATCTCAACCCAACAGATGCCTCCACATCCGACCGGGATTCTCCGCCTCCGGGAAGAAAAAGATTCAATCCGGCAGAACCCCTTCCGGAAAAATTCCCCGCAACCGGAAATGTAAAATTCAGGCTGCCGCGTAAAAGCCGGTCGATCTGATCAAATGATTCCTCTTCCTCGGGCCGAGTCGGTCCAAACTGTGGCCCGCCGCCATCTGGAGTTATGGTAAAACGATTGGTGTATCGATTTGCAGAAACCGAAAGTGCGATACCTGCCGACTGCCCAATAACCCTGCTTAAAGAGGCGGATATGCTGTGATTCTCAAACAAGTTCTTATCTGCCAGCCCGTACACTCCGCCGCGAAGCTGCCATCTGAATGACGGCCAGTGCTCCATTTCAACGCCGTAGAAATCAAACCTGTCAGTCGTTTCAATTTCTCCGGTGTCGTCTAATAACTCATACGTTCTGAAGGATGAACCGGCCCGGGCGCGAACCCTGGTAAAGAGCGACGGCGACCATTCGATTTCTGGCATGAATGAGAGAGTCTGTTTTCCAAATTCTGATTGCAACCGGCTGCCACTTGCCCCGGCTCCGGCTGAAACGGTTTCACTCAACCGATATCGAAATTGAGCAGATCCGAATCCGCCGTTCCAGTTATTTCGTTCATCATAAATATTCTCTAAAACATAACCGCCGGACAGATCGGCCGAAAATCTTCCCGTGGCCCAGAATATTTGTGCTGAAGGAATCAGACGGGTAAATGCACCGCTGTCAGATATGTCCCATTCGTTTATCATCGGGTGCAAAAATGTGTTTGTGGAATATCCGGCTTGCGATTCAACCGTAATCGATGTTCCCGGTGTTTGCGAAAACAGTGTTCCGGTACAGAGAAAACTGATCATAAGTAATCCGACTTTTTTCATAAATAGATCACGGCATTTTTATTCCCAAACCCGTCATCCCGCTGAATTTCAGCGAGTGGATCTGCGAGCCATTCCTCTCCGTTTTTCACAAACATATAGTGATGTTCTCCACGCTCAACAGGAACCAGTCCGGTCCAGACCGTTTTATCACCCATTACCCGGCTGTCCAGTTCAATGGGTTCCCAATCGCTAAAATTGCCGGCTACAGCCATCTCGGAGGCATCATCATCGATGTAAACAAACCGAATCCAAACTTCGTCTGTTACGTGGTCCACCACAAATTCTGTCTCTGTACCGAACTCATTGAGTGAAGTCTCGTCAGCGGAAGGCATCAGAAACAAGGCAGCAGTCAGCATCAAAAGAAGAGCAGGCGTAGCCATAACCATAGCCGGGCGAAACGTGTACTCTTTTGGTGTGAACCATTGTTTCATCCATTCAAAAAATGGTTCGTACCAAACCGGCTGCCGGGCAGTTTCGTGCTCCATTTGTTCAATTTGATGCATCACATCATTTGTGAAACCTTCCGGAACATCAAACATTTCCAGGTCGGGGACTTCGTGCAAAGAATCTGACAAAAATCGATCAAACCGAAGCATTGCCCGGAGTTCCTCGTCCTCAGCTATCCGGATCAGCGCATTCTTCTCCTCTTCAGGTGATAATTCACCATCCAGAAACCGGGAAACCAGCTGTTCATCTTTATGTCTGTTCTTGCTCATAACTGTTCACCTTGCTTAAGTAATTGCTTTAGTTCAGCCCTGGCCCGATGCACCCTAACTTTCAGTGCTGATTCCGATATCTCCATCTGTTCAGATATCGCCTTAAAACTCATTCCGTCACGGTACCGCATCAGCAGAGGTTCCGACTGCCCCGGCCCGAGTTTTCGGATCGCGCTGTACAATAAACGGCTGGATTCGTCCTGTTCCATCGTCTCGTCAGGTTGTAAATCCACACTTTTCCGGTTCTCTATGAACGACTCTTCAAGCTCACTGAACCGGCTGTTTTTTCGGCGGATATTCTTCGTATAATCACGGCAGTGGTTGTGTGCAATCGAATAGATCCACGTTGAAAATTTTGCCCGGTTTCCAAAAGTATTCAGCTTTGAATATGCTTTCACAAAAATCTCCTGTACAAGTCCTTTCACCTCTTCTTCATTTTTTTCGAATGAACGAACAAGGTGAAAAATCATCGGAGAATAGCGGTCAACCAGGTGCCTGTATAACTCCCGGTCTCCTTTTGCTATTCTCTGGATTATTTCCGTTTCAGTTGGTAATTCTTTCATTTATACTTCTCCGGATTGAGTACTCACGGCCGGGGAACGCTATCGTTCACAGACATATGACGACTCAAATATTGATTCGTTACATTTTTTTTCACACCGCAAACACACTATTCAAATGATAAAGTCTTTAAAAGTTTGCCCCGTTTTAAACGATTGGGCACCTAAAATTCATTATCATTAGCTGATGCTATACGCTCTATGAAAAAGGTTCTGCACCTATTATCGGTTGACACAAAAATTAATTCATCTCAAATGATCAATTTCCGGGATCTCTTCCTGCTTTTTCTATTCACTTTGATACTCTTTTCATGTTCAGAAAATGAGCCTCAAGAGTCATCAGCCCAACAATCCGGGACTCCTGTTGCGGGGTACGAGGTTATTCAGCAGGATCTTTCCCGAACTGTATCCGCATCGGGGGCAGTTGAAGCTCTGCATATTCGAATTGCAGGAGCACCTTTTGCTGGAATCATCGAATCGGTGGATGTAGAAGAAGGTGATGAAATTTCGCGCGGAGACCGCCTGGCCGCATATGATTTAACCGAAACTGAAGCCGAACTCCGAAGAAGCGAAGCGCAGGTACATGAGGTTCGGCAGCGTGTAGAACGAATAGAACGGCTACTCGATGGAGATGCCATCAGCCGGTCGGAATATGAAGATGTTCAGGCGGAACTGGCCGTGGCAGAAGCGGAAAAAGAGGTTTGGCAAACCCGGGCTGAACTTGGTGTTGTCCGCGCTAAAACGGAAGGTGTGGTTACAGAACGATACATTGAACCCGGATCGCCTGTCTCAGCAAATGAACAGCTATTTAGAATTGAAGATACATCAACTTTGGTTATTCGAGCCGGAATGTCTGAACTGGATGTCATCCACATTGACCGCGGTGATTCGGTACGTGTTTACCTCGATGCCTACCCGGATCAGCCGATAGAAGCAACGGTGCGCCGGATTTTTCCTTCTGCGGAATCATCAAGCCGAAGATTCCTCGTTGAAGTTGCACTTACCAATTCACCCGAAATCATTGTCAGGCCGGGATTCATGGGACGCGCAACCTTTGATGTGGACCGGCGTGAAAAGACTCTGGCCGTTCCCAGTGAAGCGTTACTGGCATCTCAGCGGGGTGAACAATTTCTTTTTAAAATAGAAAATGATTCACTGGTTCGCGTCGATGTAGAAATTGGTGTGGCACGCAGAAATCGAACCGAAATCACATCAGGCCTACTGGAAGGTGATGTAGTGGTAGGAACCAATCCTACTAATTTAAATGAAGGCGCTCATGTTAGAATTACCGAGTGGATTGAGTGATGCAGGAACCCAAAAAAAGCACCGAAAATCAGGCAGAACTTCAAAAACGCGGGATCACGGCTACGACAATTCGCCGCCCGGTGGGGACCATCGCCATAGCGTCTGTCGTTATCGTACTGGGAATGTTTTTCCTGGAGCGTCTTGCTGTTGATCTCCTGCCAACGATTAATTACCCTCAAATCCGCGTTACGGTTAACTATCCCGGAACCGCGCCCGAGGTAATGGAGCAACAGGTTACGCGGGTTCTGGAATCGAATCTCGCAGCTACGGAGAACCTGGTGAGTATTGAGAGCCGCGCATCGGAAGGCCGGACAAATGTGAACCTGATTTTTGAGTACGGTACAAACATCGACCTCGCTCTGCAGGATGCTTCTCGGAATATGGAGCTTGCCCGCACGCAGCTCCCGCCTGATATCGATCCGCCCAGAGTTTACAAATTCGACCCCTCTCAGGATCCGGTTTACGAAGCTGCTTTTACATCAACGATTCGCAACCCTATGGAGGTTCGTGACTGGCTCGAAACGCGACTTTCGCCCCAGTTGCAGTCGGTCGGCGGTGTTGGCGGCGTTGAAGTTGCCGGCGGTTTGATCCGCGAAATCCAGGTGATTCTGGACCAGGACAGGCTCAACTACTATGGGATACCTATATCGCATATTGAACAGACACTGAATGATGAAAATGTTGATCTGGCTGCCGGGCAGGTAACCTCCGATACATTTGATGTGATGGCTAAATCCGACGGCCGTTTTCAGTCGGTGGAAGACATCAGTAACATTTTAATCTCGGTGCCTGACACAGACAGGAAAATCCATCTCCATGAAATTGCTGATGTTGTGGATGGAAACCGGGAACAGCGTATTTTTGTGCGTCTTAACGGGGAACAGGCTACCCAGCTTGCGGTAACCAAACTGCCCGACGCAAACACACTTGAAGTGATCAACGGAGTTAAAAGCGAAGTAAATCGCCTGCAGCAGAGTGGATTTATACCGGATGACATCCAGTTTGAGGTGGTAACCGATCAATCCTTCTTTATTGAAAATTCGATCGGTGCCGTGAGCGCCGCCGCTTTTCTGGGCGGAGTTCTTGCGATGATTGTAGTGCTCCTTTTTCTCGGAAGTCTGCGCAAAGCGTTTGTGATCGGGATATCGATCCCCATCGCCATCCTGGCTACATTTACAATGATGGGGCTCGGTAATCTCACGCTCAATATTATGAGTCTTGGCGGCCTGGCACTTGGGGTTGGGCTTCTGCTCGATAACTCCATTGTGATGCTCGAAAATATTTATCGCCACCGCGACGAACTTGGTAAATCTGCGGATGCCGCTGCGTTTGACGGTGCCAAAGAAGTTACATCTGCTGTTGTTGCTTCTACGATGACTAACCTTGCCGCAGTCGTGCCGTTTCTGCTTATTACCGGCCTTGCTGCTATGATCTTCCAGGAACTGATCCTTACCATTTCATTTGCAATTCTTGCATCACTGGCTGCGGCCCTGACGCTGGTCCCCACTCTTTCGGCTCTCTTTACTAAAGTAAAATACAGCAGCGGATTTGAAAACAGCCGGCTCATTCGCGGATTCAACCGGGGATTGAAGTCTGCAACAAACTACTACCTTAAAATTGCGCGCCCTGTTTTAAAACTGCGTTATTGGGTGGTCTCCTTCGCATTTCTTCTGCTCATAGGAGCATTTTACCTGATGGGAACGCTGGGCAACGAGTTCCTTCCGCAAGTGGATGATGGAAATGTTGGCGTAAATATCAACCTCCCTCCCGGGGCTCCGCCTGATGTAACCAACGCTTACGCACTGCAGGTTGAAGAGAAAATCAACGAAATGCCGGATATTGTGAATGTATTCAGCCTGACCGGTGGCCACCTTGGCGGCGGAATTTTAAACGAACGCCCCGGTACCGCCCGCTTTTCCATCACGCTGACTCCCGCCTCAGAACGCACTATCTCTGCAGGGCGCTGGGTCATTGATATGGAAGAAAAACTGCATGAACTCGAAATCCCCGGAGCACGCCTTTCAGCAAGCCCTCCGAGTATTCCGGGAATTCGCACCAATCTGGCCGGTGCTGATATCTCCATTGGAATTGTGGGTGATGATATTGATGTGCTCGACCAGCTGGGCAGGGAAATGCTGCCTCAGCTCCAGGGAATTGAAGGGCTCAGTAATATTGAAATTGCGCGGGATGATCGTACACCACTTCTCAGCATACGCACAGACCGGGAACGTGCCTCCGATTACGGACTGAATGTTTCGGATGTGGGACGCACACTGCAAACTGCTGTTGGCGGCTCTGTGCCAACCCGGTACGCCACAGGAATTACAGAATATGATATCCGGGTTATGCTCCCGCGCGACAAGGTTGCCAATACAGAAGATCTCTCAAATCTGCTGCTTTTTCGCGAAAACAATCAAACGATCCGGCTGGGAGACGTTGCAACGTTTTCTCTCGGTGACGGTCCGGCTCACATTGAAAGAGAAAACCAGGTTCGAATCTATCGCATAAATGGAGATGTTAACCGGGAAGTTTCCGATGTGGGATCGGTAAATGATATCATCCGGGAACGTCTGCAGGGCTTTGAGCTTCCGGAAGGATATACACTGATTTACGGCGGCGAAGAAGAAGTTATACGCGAGACAAACCGAAACCTGCTGAATGTTACGCTGCTTGCCCTGTTTCTTGTCTTTGTGGTGATGGCGGTTCAGTATGAACGTCTCTCTAATCCACTCGTAATACTTACAGCCGCCCCGCTCGCACTGATTGGTGTAGCCCTGATATTATGGCTGACCGGCACCACACTGGGAGCACCGGTTATGTTGGGGGTTATATTGCTCGTTGGTATCGTTGTGAATAATGCCATTCTGCTGGTAGAATACATTGAACTTGGAAAATCCGAAAAAGGACTCTCTGCGTTTGATGCAGCCCTTGAAGCAGGACGAATTCGTTTTCGCCCGATTTTGATGACAACGCTCACTACCGTTTGCGGTATGCTTCCCCTTGCTATTGGGTTTGGAGAAGGAGCCGAACTTATGCAGCCACTGGCGCTTTCTGTGGTTGGCGGACTGCTTGTATCCACACTACTGACTCTTTTTATTATTCCCTCGCTTTACCTTATTGTAGATTCCATTACAATGAAGCTGAAAAGCTCGCTGACGTAGAATTTGTAGAGTCTAAACAGACTGTACCTATGCAAAGTTATGTATCTCGATGATCTCTCGTAAAGACGTTAAGGCGCTGCGAAAGTACGTTGTAAACAGTCTCGATACGGATTAAAATCTTACTCCTTCCGTATTTTTTTAAACTCACAATCATATCTGAGTCTGCGCTGCACCTTTGCGACACTGCGAGCCCCCATCACCCCATGGCACCGGCTTCACACAAATTTAACAGATATAAATGATTTACATTAAAAATTTGCTTTATATTGGTAATTGTTTACTGTTTCTTTCCCACACTACCTTTAGAACTTAATGTTCAACCATACCATACAATATGAGTTTAAAATCTGTTATTGGTTCTTTGGATAACCTCCAGGATCAACTCGCTCAATTCAGAGAGATTCTGCTGGCCAATCTTGTTATGATCGGCGAAATTCCCTCTCCCACCACTGGTGAAGAGGATCGCATAGAATTCCTTCTCAATCGATTTAATGAAGCTGGGCTCCCTGAAAGCTCCATAGATGAATGCGGAAACGGCATTGGGGTACTGAACGGCACGGAGGGTGAAAAGTCGATTTTAATTAATGCTCACGCCGACACGGTGTTTTCGTCTAAAACCGATCACACCATGCAGGTTACATCCGATAGTATTACAGGGCCCGGCGTTGCGGACAACAGTCTCGGGCTCGCTGTTCTGGCTACTCTTCCCTATATCCTTGAGGAGCTGGATATCAAACTTAAAAACAACCTGATTCTTTTTGGAGGCACTAAAAGCCTCGGCCGTGGCGACCTTGAGGGAATCCGGTTTTTCCTTGATAACAACGACTTCAACATTAAAAATGCACTTTGTATTGAAGGTGTGGAGCTCGGCAGGCTCAGTTACACCTCTATCGGGATGTTGCGGGGTGAAATCACCTGTAAAGTGCCTGAAACGTACGATTGGTCACGGTTCGGGGACGCCAGCGCCATTCTTACATTGAATGAAGTGATCAACAAATTAAATGACATGCGCCTGCCTAAACGCCCGCGCACAAGCGTGGTGATGGGTTCCATTTCCGGCGGCTCATCATTCAATACCATCGCCAAAGAAGCTACACTTGGATTCGAATTGCGATCTGAATCGGAAGAAGTGGTGGAAGATGTCGGGAAAACTATCCAGGATATTGCCATGGAAGTAGCCTCGAAAACCGGTGATGAAGTAGAGCTCGATATCTTTGCCCGGCGGCGGCCCGGTGGAATTCCATACGCACATCCGCTGAATGAATGCGCACGATCCGTAATGAAAAATCTGGAAATTGAACCCCGCCTTGCCCCAAGCACATCAGAACTGGCCGCCCTTATTGATAAAGGAATTCCGGCACTCACGCTTGGCATCACATCGGGTGACAGAATTCACAAAATGAATGAATCTGTCAAAATTGAACCGATCTATAAAGGGCTGGCTCAACTCATTGGAATATTAATCGCTACAGATGGAGGATTCTGTGAATAATCTGCAACAGTGGATCGACCAAAATACCTACCACCATTCTCAATTCTGGGACATTAAGAAACTTGTTGAAGCAAAAGAGAAACACGGTCTCACGATTTCGCTTTGCCTTCCCACACTGAACGAAGAAAAAACAATCGGTAAAGAAGTTATCCTGTTTAAGTCTGAACTGGTTAATCGCTATCCCCTGATTGATGAAATTGCTGTAATCGACTCAGGATCGGATGACAACACACTTGAAGTTGCAAAAACGTACGGCGCTGACACTTATCTCTCGTCTGAAATTCTCCCCAACCTGGAACCAAAAATGGGGAAAGGCGAAAATCTCTGGAAAGCAATTCATCAGCTGAAAGGAGATATCATTGTCTATGTGGATGCGGATATCAGCAACATACACCCCCGGTTCGTTTATGGGCTGGTTGCCCCGCTGATTTATCGTGAGGAAGTAAAGTATGTGAAGGCGTTTTACGATCGTCCTCTCGCCGTCTCTGGCGGTGTGAGAAATTCAGGCGGAGGTCGCGTCACCGAAATATTGGTCAGGCCTCTGTTTTCTCTGTTTTTTCCCGAACTCACCGCTATTATTCAGCCGCTTTCAGGCGAATATGCCGTACGCCGCGAAGTGCTGGAGCGAATTGCGTTTCCAATCGGATACGGTGTTGAAACCTCGCACCTGATTGATGTTCATCACAAGTTTGGGCTGGAAGCATTCGCCCAGACAGATCTCGACAAACGGGTGCACGAAAATAAACCCACCATCTCACTGGGTAAAATGTCGTTCGGAATTCTTCAAACGTTTCTCAAACGGGCACAGGCGCTCGGTAAATTTGAGAACGTGGATCACGAAACCATTTTGAGGCAATTCCAGGTTACAAAAAGCCAATATCAGCAGAATGAAATTTCAATTATTGAAGAGGAACGCCCTCCGATGATTGAGATTGAAGAGTATCGCAAAAAATTCGGCCGTTCGTAAAGTTGTGTTATTAATATAGTGACGGATTTATTGGATGAAAATCTTCACCGGATGAATTCGCTTCATCCGGTGAATTCTCTGAGCTCTACATTATCCCTCACATAACCTGATAAAATAACCCATTAAGTCCTATCCACTCATCCGATGGCGTGAAGTCAGCGGATGAGGGTATTTCTTTAACTCGGCAAATCAGAATTGACTTGGCATTATCATGAAACAGAAAACATTGCTTGCTGAACGATTTAAAGAGCTTTCAAACCCGCTTCAACCTGAACCCACCGGAGAGCAGCCGCAACTCACTAAACTTACAGGGATAAAGGCCGTAATTTTCGATTTTTACGGTACACTATTTATTTCCGGAGTAGGGGATATTGGAATCGATGATGGAAACTCCGACTCCCAGCTGCTTCTCGATGCTCTTGATGGTGCAGATATTGAAGTATCTGATCCTAAAGCGGGAAAACGTGGATATGAGATCTATAACAAGGTCGTCACAGATGAGATCCAGGAGATCAAGGCGAGTGGAATTCCATACCCTGAGCCCGATATCCGGAAAGTCTGGAGAAATGTATTGAACCAGATGTACGCCGAAGGACTGATTCGCTCTTCTACATCATCGGATGATCACGAGCGAATGGCCGTGGAGTTTGAAGTTCGAATGAACCCGGTCTGGCCGATGGAGGATCTCCATGAAACACTTGAAATACTCCGCAACAAAGAGATGATCCTGGGCATCATTTCTAATTCTCAATTTTATACGCCCATCGCATTCGAAGCACTTGCAGGCCATAATCTCACATCGCTCGGGTTTGATCAGGATCTCCTTCACTGGTCATTTGAAGAGTCGAGAAAAAAACCGGGACTTCAGTTCTATGAGAATTTCATGGAGAAAGCATCAAAAAAATACCCGGCCCTGCAGCCTGAAAATTATCTTTATGTTGGTAATGATATGCTGAAAGATGTGTACCCGGCCCATGAAATGGGTATGAAAACCGCTCTGTTTGCCGGAGACAACCGATCTCTGAAATGGAGAAAAGACGATTCACGTACTAAAAATCTAAAACCGGATATCGTCATAACTACTCTGAGCCAGATCGCCGAATGCATCTGATCGTTTAGCGATTTCAGATCATAATCCAGGCCACCTGGTAAGATTTTAGTGTCAGAGTTCCCTCTGAGATACACACCTTCTCACTGAGTATATCGTCGTAATTTTTATTCTTTTCGAAGGGAAACTGATCTCCGGTAATATCTAAGATCTTTTCTTCGTCTGTAAGATTCGCAGCTACAAAAACCCGTTCCATGCCTTCAGGATCGACCCGTTCAATGCAAAACAGGTCCGGATCTGCATCAAAAACTTTCTGTTTTCCAAACGGATGAAACGCCGGGTGTTGATTTCTTTTCTCCAGAATCTCCTTGTACCTGTTAAAAATACGATAGGTATTGGTGTCCGGATCGTTTAACGCATCAACAAGTTCGTTATATCCCCATTTCTTACGATTAATGGTTCGGTACCGCCCGGTTATGGAAACGCCTCGCATGTTGTTTCGGGTAGCCGTCAGATTGTGGAAGTAGATACCGGGAACACCCTGTAAACTCAACATAATGATCTGAGAGCAGATATAACGCCGTTCCTGTATACTTTGAGATCCGTTATAGTCTGAAAATGCATCAAAATAGGTGATATTTAACTCGTAGGGGCTTAAACTTCCATCGGGATTCTGCTTTTCCGATACAAACCCGCCTCTGCCTCTCATACCCTCTACGAGGGCTGCAAACTCCTCATCCGGCACCAGCCCTTCAAGCGGCCGTACTCCAATGCCGTCATGCGATGATGTAAAATTGAAATAGGTACAGTTTTCGGGAAGCGTATGTAGTGATTCTGCCCACCTCGTGAGGTACGACGCATTCTCCGTGAGAATAGCGTGTAAAAGCAGCGGCGGCAGACTGAACTGATAAACCATATGAGCTTCATCACCATCACCAAAGTAGCTGATATTCTCTTTATGCGGCACATTGGTCTCGGTAATCAGTGTTGTCTCCGGTGCATAATGATCTACAATCGTTCGCATCAGTTTCACAATTTCATGCGTTTCCGGCAGATGTATGCAAGATGTGCCAATCTCTTTCCATATAAATGCTACAGCATCCAGCCGAATCACCGACAAACCTTCTTTAAGGTAGAACAGGAAAATATCGATGAATCGGAAAAGGAGATCAGGGTTTGCAAAATTCACATCAATTTGGTCATCACTGAAGGTTGTCCAGACAAACTTCTCACCTTTATCGGTGTGAACCGGCGTGAGCAAAGGTGAACTCCTCGGCCGCGTCACTTCACTCAGATCCAGAGAGGGATCCACTTCAATAAAATAATCGGTATACGGTTCTTTATTTCTCAGATATTTCTTAAACCAGCTGCTGTGGCGGGATGCATGATTCATCACCAGGTCGCCCATCAACCTGAAATCTTTGCTCATTTCTTCTATATCATCCCAGCCGCCCACACGGGTATCTACCCGCTTATAATCCACAACCGAAAAGCCGTCATCGGATGAGCTCGGGTAAAAGGGTAGAATATGTACCGATGAAATAAATCCCTTCAGATGCTCATTCAGAAATTCGTGCTGTTTATGGAGTTTTGACACAGGCTCACCTTCATCCGGCTGAACCATATCACCATACGTAATCAGTATCTGATCCTGATGAGACCATACATTTTTAAACGAAAAATCACCTTCTGCCGGACTCATATCGTACTCATCCAACAGTTTGTGTGTCTGTTGAAGACAATACTCCACTTTTTCGTCGCCGTAGATGAAGGAGTAATGTTTTTGTAATTGTTTTTTAAAAGAGTCTGTAAATCGGGGGTAGCTCATAAAGTAAAACCGGTATGGGTTCAATAAAAAATACGCGTTTGGCAGTAATTGATGAATAAGCGTTCATGGAAAATACAATTCACAAAGTCAGATATTCGTGATTCAAACTCATTCATTATTCCCAAAAATGCCTGAACCATAACAGATTCAGATACAATAACTGCTAAACGCGTTAAATAATTTACTAACAAACAATCTTTTTCTGTTAAAGTAAAGGGTGAATCCCGCGGCTGTCTAAATTATTATTCAGGCCGAATAAAACATTCATAATCCAATTATAGGACCAGACCAGTTCGCATTGTCAAAATCACTCCCAGCTCTTGGTCCCATAACTTTTTGATCGATATGAAGTTTATTCTGGAGTGTTCCACCTCCGAGAGACTGTGATAAAATACCTTGTCAAAAAATTGGTGTATTTATGTTTTTAACCGCAAGGGGCGCAAGCAGCCGCAGAGGTTATTTATTCGTATTCTTTGCGCACTTCGCGCAACCTTGGCGGTATATTTTTAGGTTATTATAAATTATTTTCTCACACCCTCACGAAGGGACAATGGGATTAATCAGGGCGACTCTGGGTGAAATGAACTGCCCCGGGGCAGAAGTACAATGAATCGAATTTTCCGTAGTGAACTTATTAGCCTGGATCGTTGTGAGCACATCTATATTCACGAATCTGACAAAACGTCATTTCGTTTTATGGTTAGATCACATTCTTTCTTATTTTTCAGGGTATAAAAAATAAATTATTTATGGACAGACAAGCACTACAGGAAAGATTTGGTTTAAATGGAGAGTCTGCTGCAATCCGCCAGGTTGTGGACAAAATCAGGCAGATCGCCAAAACAGATATCACCGTTCTGCTGCAGGGTGAGAGCGGCACCGGTAAAGATGTAACCGCGCGCGCTATTCACTCAATCAGTGAAAGAAAAAATTCTGACCTGGTAATTGTAAACTGTGGCGCTATTCCGGAAGGGATCATTGAAAGTGAGCTTTTCGGTCATGAGAAAGGCGCATTTACCGGGGCTCATGAGGCGCGCAAGGGATATTTTGAGAAAGCGGATAACGGAACCATTTTTTTAGATGAAATCGCCGATACACCCAAAAATATCCAGGTGAAACTTCTAAGAGTTCTCGAATCCGGCGAATTTTTCCGTGTGGGTTCCAGCAAGATGTATACATCGAACGTTCGGGTTATTGCGGCAACTAATAAGGATCTCTGGGAGGAAGTACAGCAGGGTAACTTCAGAGAAGATCTCTACTACCGCCTCGATACGGTTAAAATTAAGCTTCCTCCGCTTCGTGATCGCCAGGAAGATGTAGTCCCCATTTTCAGAAAGTTTGTCAACGAATTCTCTTCAAAATACGATTCAGTATTTAAAGGTTTTTCTGATGAAGCCCGGGAGCTGCTCATCTCCTACCGGTGGCCGGGGAATGTACGTGAATTGAAGAATGTGGCTGAACAGCTTGTTGTTCTTGAAAAATCTCAGTTTATAGATAAAGAACGTCTTCAGAAATATCTGAAAGGAAGACAGCATCAGGGCTCGGCGGATAATCTGCCCGTTGTTGCAGCGAAAAGCGATAGTGAAGATGAGCATGAATTTAAATCCAGCTCCTCTCAGGATCCAACTTTGATCTACCGTGCACTCGTCGAGATGCGAACCGACCTGTCAGATCTTAAAAAGATGCTGGCTAAATTTCTTTACTCCTCTTTCAGTCAAAAGGAGATAAAAGCATTGCCCGAAGCGATGCCGCGTGAATTTGACCCAAATGATATTTCAGTCTATACCAACGAGCACGGGGAAGAAAGTTTGGGAATACGTTCGATGAACCGTAATGAAAATGAAGAACCGGCTGAAGGCTCGGCAATTCAATCTTTTTTTGGTGAAGATGAAATTCCATCCATTGAAAAAGCAGAAAAGTTTTTGATTCAGCAAGCGTTAAAGAAATTCGAAGGTAACCGCAGAAAAGCTTCGGAAGCCCTCGGTGTTAGTGAACGCACCCTGTACAGAAAACTGGATCAGTATGAACTCCAATAAACGCTCGTTTCTCATAGTCGTTATTCTGCTCGCTCTGACCATTCCTGCCTGTGTTCAATACAGTTTTACAGGCACCAGTATACCGTCGGATGTCAGAAATATTTATATTCCATTCTTCCCGGATAATTCGCAAAGCGGCCTGGGAGATTTATCAGATCGGCTTAATAATGCGCTTATCAACCGATTTGTGAACCAGAGTCGCCTCTCGTTAAATAATGATCGGGAGGGAGCAGATTCATGGATGGAAGGCACTATTCAATCCTATAGAAACCGGCCATTCAGTGTGGGAGGTGACGAACAGGCAAACCTGAATGAAATTCAAATCGTGGTGCGGGCAACGTTTCAATTTGCCAGGGACGATCAGCCTGAATACAGTAAAAACTTCACCGGAAGTGCCACGTATGATGTTCTCCAAAACCCGGTGGACGGTGAGCTTGAAGCAGCCGAAGCGGCGCTGCAACAAATTGCAAACAATGCTTTTAATGATGCAGTGAGTAATTGGTAGTGACAATATCTAAACATTTTTGTACTATCCACTAATTACCTAAATTGAGCATAATGGTTGATCCCAGTTATCTAAGGATATCTTGCTCGATAAAAACGTGTAACTAAAATTTGGCTCTCTTTTGATGGATTTACCTACTGGCGAAGTACCCGAATCCTATAAAATCTATTTCGATCTCTTTGAGGAAGATCCCCAGGGAACGATAAAAAAACTGGAAAACCACGTTACCCGCCGTAACAGCGGGGCTGTAGGCTATTTTTTCCTGGCCGTACTATGCCGGAAAGCAGGGAATAATACCGCAGCTGTGAAGTTCGCACTATCTGCAAAAATCCTGGCCCCCGGCAGCAAATTTTTCAGTCAGCTCCCCTATTATATCCAGCATCCCGATCTTTTTAATGCCTGGGTTCCATCTACAAACCTGCCCTCGTTTCAGCCTGCGCCGCGAAAAACGCAAAGTTCTCACCCAATTGAAGATCTCGATCAGTTGATCACAAAACTATCCGGTGTGGAATCCAAACGAATCAGGTTATCTGAGGATGATGCTGAAAAACGCGATCTTAGCGAGAGTTCCGCAAATGTGGACGATATAGTAACTGAAACTCTTGCATTGATTCATGAAAAGCAGAAAAATTACACCGCAGCTATCAGTGTCTACCAACAGCTAAGGCTGGCCAATAGCTCTAAAAAGGAGGCGTATGATGAGGAAATTCTTCGCCTGCAGCAACTGGCCAATTCCAGTAAAAAAAATTAATGCCAGGCCAGTGCTGATTTAACGGGTTAAGGAAAGATCTTCATCCAAACATTCCCATCATTTCATCGATCACACCACAGTAGTGCCGTGTAACTGGTCAGCGATCTAAAGGCAGTCATCGGATGAGTCATTCAGAAATCCTGAATTGATTCAGCGTGACTCGACTTTTCAAAAAAACTCATCCGATGACACAACACTTTAATGTATTTGGATGTTCTTCTATCCTTTAACAAACGGATTGTTTTTCTTCTCTTGTCCAACCGTGGTAGAAGGTCCGTGCCCCGGGTACACTACTGTTTCATCAGGCAGAGTGTAAATTTTATCTCGGATTGATTTTGTAAGCAGATCCATATCTCCTTTGTAAAGATCCGCCCGCCCCACGCTTCCTTTGAATAGGGTGTCTCCCGCAATCAGTAGGTTTTCATCTTCAAAATAGATAGAAAGATGATCGGGAGCATGACCTGGCGTATATAGCAGATCCATAGTAAACGACCCCAGCGTAAATGCTTTTTGCTCTTCCAGTTTTTCCGGGGTGAATGACAGTTCATCCGCTTTAAGTCTGAACATTGCAGCCTGTTCTGAAATATGATTCCAGGGATGTAAATCTTTGTGGCTCAGGTATACATCCGTATCGAATGCAGAAAGCACAAATGGCAGTCCCAGGACATGATCAATATGCGCATGAGTGAGCAGAACACCAATCAACCGGCTGTTCTGGTTGCCAAGTTCAGCGCGAAATCTCGAGAATTCTTTCTTATTCGAAAAACCGGGGTCAATCAAAATGGATTCACCACCTTGAGTCAGCAGATAAGTGTTCTCCGCAAAAGGTCCCACTTCAAATGATTTGATATCCAGTGCCATACGAACGGTTTTAAATAAAAAAAGGATGTACTGACAATACAATACATCCTTTTAAAAATGGAAACAGAATTTACTTGCGCTTGTATCGCTTGTTGAAACGATCGATACGGTCGGCTTTTTTCTGGATCTTTTGATCCTTGTTGTAAAACGGATGATTTTTTGAATCAATCTCGCTCTTGAATATACCATCTTCTGTTTCGATGGTGCTTCTGGTTTTCATCTCAGAACCGTCACTCATTATAACGGTAATTTCCTTATAGTCAGGATGGATTCCTTTTTTCATAACTCAACAATCTTTTTGATTTTGTCGTAGAACAGTTAAGATAAGGGTTCGCTGAAATTATTGCAATGATCATTCTAAATCAGAATAATCATCTTCATCGAACTCTCCCATGCCGCCAAGCATGGAACCGAGCATATCACTATAGGTTCGCTGTTCATCCAGGTCTTCCTTTCCGAGCATGGAGTTCTGATGGAGCGCTTCTATCACAAAATCCATCACAGCATATTCATCCCCACCTTTAACGCTTTCAATTTGAGTTGCGATCTCCTTCAGTCCGGTAATTTTATCCAATCTTTTTCGGTATTCTTTATCCGGAAGCGAATCAGGCAGTTCGAGTGAATTTCCGGCTGCAAACCAGTCCAGTATCTGCTGATATGGGTGACCGTTTTCTTCACCAGATTTTTTCTGCTGGGGATCGGGCAGTAGTTCTTTAAAAGCAGAATTAATCGCCCTGCCGAGCAGATGTTTAGCTACGTTCACCGCCCCTTCCTGCTCTCCTTCATACACCAGTTCAAGCTTGCCGGTAATAGCCGGAACCATGTGAAATAAATCTGTGATCCGCAGCGTCGTGGATGTTTCACCATTCGACACCATTCGTCGTTCTGCCGCTGATATAACCTGTTCAAAACCCGTTATGGTCATACGCGCCGATACACCGCTTTTTTGATCGATATATTCACTTTCTCTCGCCTCAAAAGCCACCCGTGCCAGAATCCGGCGATAGACATCCGGCATCTGAACTGACAGCTCCCCATCTCGTTCTGTCCACGCCTCCTGCCCGGCAATCTCTTCCGCAATTTGAATATTTTTTGGATAATGCGTGATGATTTGAGAGTCAATTCTGTCTTTCAGCGGAGTGATAATATTTCCGCGGTTTGTATAATCTTCGGGATTTGCAGAAAAACCCATGAACAGGTCCAGCGGAATACGGATATTAAATCCGCGAATCTGAATATCACGTTCCTGCATGATGTTTAAGAGCGCAACCTGTATTCGCGGCTGAAGATCAGGGAGTTCATTGATGACAAAAATGCCCCGGTTCACTCTTGGAATCAGGCCAAAATTAATCACTTCCTCATCTGCGAGTGTAAGGCGTTTTGATGCAGCTTTAATCGGGTCGAGATCTCCTATGAGATCCGCAACGGTTGTATCGGGTGTGGCGAGCTTTTCTCCGTATCGCTGCTCTCTGCCAATCCACTCAATCGGCGTATCATCCCCATCCTGTTCAATTTTCTCCCTTGCATATTTTGAAACGGGATGATAGGGATCGTCATGTATTTCGGAGCCTGCAACAATGGGCATCTCGTCATCTAAAAAGTGTACCAGCATTCTCAGAATCTTCGTTTTTGCCTGACCCCTTAGCCCAAGTAGCAGCAGGTCGTGTCTGCCGAGTATGGCATTTTGGAGTTGGGGAATAACCGAGTGATCATAACCCAGGATTCCCGGGAACAGCTCTTCTCCGCTGCGCATTTTTGTGATCAGATTTCTCCGCAGTTCATCCTTAACAGAAACTGATTTCCACCCGCTTTCTTTGAGTTCACCTAACGTGCCGACTTTCTTGCTCATGTAAATGTTTTGAATTGAGTTCTCTGTGCAGAAGTCAAAACTTAAAAAACGGCAACTTCATTTCAACCTAAGTGCTTTTTAAAAAATGAGTAAAAAAGCGGCTGATATTGTTTGAAAACGGCGTGGTACTGTGGAGTTTATCATCAATACCGTCATGCCGGACTTCGATCCGGCATCTCCCATTTTTGTTCGAGCTTTAGATACTGCCAGTGGCAAACATTTCCACGTTGCGTAGATGGGAGATCCCGCATCCCCCGAAGAAATCCCCGCGGTAAAGTGCGGGATGACGTTGCACCGGTGCGTTTTACACTGATCAATTATCGAACACCAGCTTTCACGATAATCAAAGAGATGTGAGAACACGGGATTTTATTTTGGTTTCTTCCCACTCTTCCTCCGGTTTGGAATCCCCGGTGATCGCCCCGCCGACCGGATAGTGCAGTCTGTTATTCTGAAGGATACAGGAGCGTATCACCACATTAAAATCAAAATCTCCGTTTGGGTTGATATATCCGATTGCCCCGGAATAGATTCCTCTCTTGTAACTCTCCATCTTTTCGATCTGTTTCATCACCCGTAATTTTGGTGCACCCGTCATTGATCCCATCGGAAAGCAGGCTTTAATTGCGTCCACCGGGTCTGTGTCGGGCCTCAGCTCCCCTTCAACCCGTGAAATCAGCTGATGAACGGTTCCAAAACTCTGAATATCGTACAGTTTGCTAACCTTGATAGAACCGGGGCGCGATACTTTAGAGAGATCATGCCTTACCAGGTCTACGATCATCAGGTTTTCAGCCTCATTTTTTTCACTCTTCAGCTCATTTCTGAGTTTCAGATCTATCTCCGGGTCCGTGCTTCTGCCCGATGTTCCTTTAATGGGTTCCGACAAAATTGTGCTCCCCTCCTTCTTCAGAAATCTTTCCGGTGAATTGCAGCAGACAGTAAAATCATCCATCTCGATCAGGCTGGCAAAAGGAACGGGATTAACACCACTCATCCGCCTGAATAATTGAAAAGGATCTCCATCATAGTCTGCTGATATTGGATATGAATAGTTCATCTCATAAAAATCACCTTCAGCGATTAACCCTTTAATTTCTTCAACCGCATGCTGATAGGAACTCTCTGAGATTCCCGGTTTGATATTTTTAATAGGTAAAGCCCGCGCACTGTTCTGTGTATCTACATCAGGAATAGGGAGCGTTTCTCCCAGCAGCTGATCCACTTCACCGCTCTCAATCACAAATAGAATGGAGGGTTCCATCATAAAAAGATCAGGAGTTCTGTAGAGCTTTTGGTTTTCGGAACTCAGGGATTCAATGGAATTTTTCATATCGTACCCGATGTATCCAAACAACCATCCCGATTCTCGCCTGAACGATTTAAATATCTCCCACGGTTTATCCGTAAATGTTTGCTGCTTTCCGTTGCCTGTCCACCTCGATTCAAACCCTTCTATAATGAGTTTTTTTTGCGGGAAAGCCGCTATATATGTCCGGTTTGATTCGGGGTGCCCGCTGAGTTGTGATTCAAGTATTACAATCTCTTTGTTTTCAAAATGATCGGCGGCTTTTTTCAGGTGGTGATAGATTACATCGGTTTGCCGTAGGGAGTTCTTCCTGCTCATTCAGTTGCTTCTCTTTGTTTGTTAAAGAATCGACTTCGAACTTAGCGGTTCGATGGTTAACTTACATCAAAATTTTCACCGTATGAATTTCTATAAGGTAGCAGTACGCCCAATCCTCTTCAAATTCTCTGCTGATTATGCGCATGAACTTGCCATCCAATCTGCAGGGTTCGTAAGTCAGAACCGTATTTTAACCGGGTTAGCGGAAAAAATTTATTCAAAAAATGATTCTCGTTTACATCAAAAAATCTGGGGACTGAAATTTAAAAATCCCGTGGGTCTTGCCGCCGGGTTTGATAAAAACGGAACGACAACCTACCTGATGGAGGCACTCGGTTTTGGTTTTCTCGAAGTGGGGAGCATAACGGCAAATGCCTGTACCGGGAATCCCAAGCCAAGGAGTTTCAGGTTACCGGAAGATCAATCACTTATCAATCGGTTAGGGCTAAACAACGATGGCGCTAAAACGATCATCAAACGTTTAAAAAAACATGAACATGACGTGCCAATAGGTGTGAATATTGCCAAAACCCACAACCCGGATATCAGCGGTGAACTGGCACTTAAAGATTACCACTTTAGCTTTACGCTGGCTAAAAAAGTAGCTGATTATATAACCATCAACATATCATGCCCCAACACTACCGAGGGCAAAACCTTTGAAGATCCTGAACTGCTTAACAAACTTCTTTCACATCTTGAAGTGGGAAATGATGCCTCCGATCCCCCGGTACTCATAAAATTTTCCGTTGACCTTGATGAACATCAGCTGGTAGAGTTACTGGATATAACAGAGAGCTTCGCCGTCAGCGGTTATGTAGCAACAAATACATCAGCCCGGCGAGACGCACTCAAAACCTCGTCAGGCAGGTTGAAACGCATTGGAAAGGGTGGTCTAAGCGGCCGGGCAATTCGGGATAAAAGTACGGATATTATCCGGCAAATTTCTGAGCATACGAAAAGTGAAAAAACGATAATCGGGGTGGGTGGTGTGACTGATGCCGAAAGCGCAATAGAAAAAATCAAAGCGGGAGCTGATCTTCTGCAAATCTATACCGGAATGGTTTTCGAAGGACCATCCCTCGTAAAAAGAATAAACAGCGGAATTCTCCGGTATCTGGAAGAGCATAACCTGGATCATGTTTACCAGATCAGATCGTAATCGTTACGTGCTGATTTTTTTATTCCATCCTAACGCGTTTGATACCTGAAAGTAAATGTGCACTGAAGTTCACTGTCGTGCGGATGATTTTCAAACCGTAGATTTTCTTCAATAGCACTTTCAAACGCCTGCGGAATACCCGTTCGGTCCATCCGGCTGATCTGCTCATAATCCGTAACATCACCCTCTGGTGAAATAACCAGCCTGTAAACCAATTCTCCGCTCATTGATGTTCTCGTAGACCACGAAGGGTATGATATGCTTTCCATAAATGAATCAATTCCGCCCGCTACTTCTAACCCGGGATAAGCCTCACTACATTCCAGCAGTTCCGACGCAGGGAGTTCTACAGACCGTAATTGATCTTCCGCAAGGCTGTCAGGGATAGCCTGCTCTGTTGGCGGTTCAGGCTGCTGAAGTGTTTGCCTCAAAACGCGAACCCGCGGTATAACAGAGCTTGAGGCATAGGTCTCTTCAATGGTTTCCAGCACAGAGCGGGTACTATCCCAGTATGCACCTTCAAATGGGAAAACAGCGTGGAAGTCGGGTTCTATAAGAGTTGAGTCTGCAATTTGCCTCCAGTACGAGATGTCGGAATCTGTAAGCGTGGTATCCCGGACCACTGCAGATGCCGAATCTTTTAGTTCGGCGAACTCCTGCTTGCGGCCGTTCCACTCCTCATTTAACATAAACCAGTTTCTAACCTTCCCGGTTGTATCCGGTTCCTGCATCTGTGCAGCACGCATATACTCTTTGGCTGCTTCGTACAACAACAGAGGGCGCTGACTTTCAAGTGCGCCAGAGTTCGCAAGCTCTTTCAGCTGTTTTGCATTCTCTACAGGATCTTCACCCCGCCGGGATTCAATATCCCGATAAATATCTTCCACAAACCTTTCTTCAGTGAGGTCACCAACAGGCATAACCAGGTCCAGTCTTGATGCTGTTCTCCTTGCAAATTCTGTTTCCGGATATTCATCAACCAATCGCTGCCCCCAGTGACGTGCCTGTTCAGTATTCTGATCGGCCAGCTCAATTTCTGCCAGCGTATAGAGAGAGCGGGGTATCAGGTCAGTACTTCTGTCACTTGCTGCAATCCTTTCGTAATATACTTTAGCACTGTCGGGCATATTTAATGACATAAAAAAGACGTTCCCGAGAGAATAGTACCGGTTTTCAATTCTTGCACGTAGGCTATCCTGCGCTTGTTCACTGAACGGAATTTCACTGATGTCTACGGAAACCTGGAACGAGCTTTCTCTTTCAATTACATTGTTTTCAGCAACAACAACTTCACCATTTTCAATTTCAACAGGATCCAGACCTGAGGCTGCAGTTGTGATAGATGCTCTTCGCCGCCAATTGTCTGCAAGCGGACGATCTCCCCAGATAGCCTGGAACTGAATACTGGCATTCGCAACCATTAATTGGTTGCGTATGTTCAGAAATCCGTGCTCTGTAGATTCCGCAGCTTCAGCTACTGAATCAAAATCATCTGGGTCGACATTTACAGCCTGATCCTGCTGTCTTTCCCTTCGCTGTATTTCCTCTTCAATCTCCTGCTGACGCTGTCTTTGAATTTCAGCAATCACTGAATCAAATTCCGCGGGCTCCAGCTGACCAAGATAAAGCAGGCTGTCCATGTGCGCAATCTCTTTTGAGACCCGGGCATACTCTCCGAATGAATTGGCAAGAGAGCGCGCATTAAAATCCTGCGGAAGCCTGTTTCTGTCTACTCTTTCCAGGGAAGCGGAATCGTAATATGCAGCGGCCATCTCAAAGTCCCCAAAATTGTGCCGATAGATTTCGGCCATCCCGTTAAACACTTTCGCACGAGTAACGGGTTGCGGAGCACGAATGGGGTTGCGAAGCACTTGTTCATACATATTAAGAGCCTGTTCCGGCTCGCCTCTCAGCTGAACAGTTCGTGCCACTTCGTACTGTAATTCAGTCCGCGACTCTGTATTTTTATCACTCCGCTCCATGCTTCGGTAGAGGTCATACGCCCGATCATATTCCCCGATCCGGCGGGCAACTTCTGCCTCTTTCCGATTCGCGTTAAACAATAGATCATACGAAGAGACGGAACTGTGAACGCTGCCGTATGCTAATCGGGCTTCTTCGTAATTCTCGAGGCGTTCCAGCACCTGGCCATGCAAAAAATGAGCACGCGACTCTGTGTCACGGTCATTTATTCCGGATATATTTTCTTGCAAAAGTTCATTTGCTGCAGACCAATTTTCCTGGGCGATGTGTAGTTGCGCCTGCATCACCCTGGTTTTGGCCAGCATTTCAGAATCCCAATCTTCAATCAGGTCAATTTCACTCTGTAGAAAACGAAGCCCCTCATTATAACTTCCCATCTGATGATACACTCTGCCCTGCCAGAATATCGCTTCCTGCTGCATTTTACCCGATGTAATAGTACTTAACTCCTGAAATTTTTCAAGTGCGGCAAAAAACTCAGACCGATAGAAATACGATTTCCCGATTATCGCGATAGACGGCTCAACATATTTCGATTCCGGATGATCTCTTAAGATAGATGCACCCGTTTCAATCGCACGCTGAAAGTCCTGAAGGCCGGCATTTGTCGGAGGGAGAAAAACCTGGATTGGCTGAAGAGGATTTACATCCGGAGTTTGTCTTTCATTCTGCTCCAGCCCGTCGCTGAAATATTGCTGAGCATTATAGAAGGTATTAAAATAGGCATTGAAATTTCTCCACGGCTGCTCAAGCGGTGTTCCGCATGCGGCCAATATAAAAACAACGATTGCTATTTGTAATGCCTTCTTCACAGTCAAATAAACGCTAACCTTCTTCCTGAATTGTACTCACTTTTACCATATTTGTGCGGCCTCTTTTTGCAAGCGGCATACCTGTTGCGATAATGACTCTGTCGTCTTTTTGCACCAGTCCATTTTCCTGTAAATAGTTTTCCATCAGCTTCACACTGCTGTCCGTATCGAAAAGTTCTTCCAGCCGCACAGATTCTACTCCCCATACAAGGTTCAGCTGACGGCGGACAATCCGGCTTTCAGTAAAGGCCACAATAGGTACACGGGGTCTGAATTTTGCGATCCGTCGTGCTGTGTTTCCTGAATGTGTGAGCGTACTGATCGCTTTTGCCTCCACGTTTTCAGCAATGGTAACGCATGAATAGGCAAGTGATTCCACAATTTGTTTCTCCTTCCATTCCGGTTTGCGGTATTTCAGGCTGTAGTAGAGTGAATCAGCATTATCTTCAACCGAACGGATAATTTTGTCCATTGCCTGCACAGCTTCAACAGGGTATTTACCGGCTGCGGTTTCCCCGGAAAGCATCACGGCGTCTGTGCCGTCCATTACTGCGTTGGCAACATCAGAACTTTCGGCTCGTGTAGCCCGGGGATTATTAATCATGGAATCGAGCATTTGAGTTGCGGTAATCACCGGTTTTCCGGCAATTCGGCACCTTTCGATAATCTTTTTCTGAACCATCGGCACTTTCTGGCTTGGAATCTCAATTCCAAGATCTCCCCTTGCCACCATGATACCATCAGCTTCTTCAATTATTTCATCGATTACCTCAACCGCTTCGGGCTTTTCAATTTTTGCAATAATTGAGGCATTACTTCCAGCGGCACGTATTCTTGATATTACGTCCTGCACATCTTTTGCAGAACGAACAAAAGACATTGCTACAAAGTCCACACCCACTTTAAGGCCAAATTCAAGATCTTCAATATCTTTTTCAGTGAGAGACGACATCGATATTTTCACATCCGGAAGGTTTACACCTTTTCTCGATTTGAGTGTGCCGCCAACGACTACTTTTGCCGTGAGAGAGTGCTCATTCTTCTTAATAACCTTCAGCTCCAATAACCCATCATCAATTAATATCTGATTTCCTTCGCTCGCATCTTCCACAAGATTTGGATAGTCGATGGGAACAAGTTTTGAGGTTCCGATCACATCTTTCGTGGTAATCTCTATAATCGCACCTTCAATAATTTCCTGCTTATCACCCTCCATTTGTCCGATTCGTATTTTCGGACCCTGCAAATCCATCAAAACCGGAATTGAATATTCGTGCTTCCTGGCTACCTCGCGCACATAACCGATCGTTTTTTTATGGCCTTCGTGAGAACCGTGGGAAAAATTAATTCTCACAACGTTCATACCTGCTCTGTAAAGCCGCTCTATATCTTCAAATGTGTTTGAGCTGGGACCAAGCGTACATACGATTTTCGTTCTTCGGGAACCTGAAAGCATAAATATATTCTCTGTATTAAATTTATTGTTCGTTGCTGCAAATATAAGCAATTATCACCTGTTCGGAAGTGTTTTTGTAAACCAATATAAGACGGAAGGGTTTTTACCGTTACATGCTTATGAGAGGACTATTGTCTGCAATTCTCAACATACTATCGTTTGTCATTCAATTAAGAAATTTAGGCTCCTTTTCATTTTTTATTCCAGATAAGATGCAGTCTATGAATCGAAATAGACAGACGATCAATATGTACATTTTATACTCAAACATATATTTCTACTAACCGGGCAGAATTGATTTTTAAATATTTCTGTTTAATTCTTACAGAACTTTCGATTCTACTTGTTTTCGTTACTAATTATTTGTTAAATAAGATTATGGAAAATGGAATATTCCCATATAGAAAATTGTGCGTAATCGGTGCTGTTATCTTCCTGTTTCTCGGTTGTGCACGATCTATGAATCCTGATATTGAGAGAGGCAGTATGTATCAGTTTCAGGATGGTTATCCTGAAGTTCGTATGACGGCCATCGGACTACTTGACGAGGACGATAATTCTTACATCAGTGTAAATACCGAAATTGTATATGGCAGTTTGATTTACCGAACCATTGATGATGTTACGTTTGCACAGGTGACGGTTGAAATCAGAATAAATCAAATTGACGGAAATTTTTCGAAATCAGCAAGAGAACAGCTTGACATTATTTCCGACGATCCTGGTGATTATATGAATCAGGAAGTTTTCAGCTACGACAGAGATTTAGATGTGGACCCAGGAAACTACGAAATTGAGGTCTCCGTCACAGATAACAGTTCAGGGCGGACCGTTGTACGAACAACAGACACTCTGATCCCTGACCCTCAAAACCCGGTTACAAATCTCACTTCTATTCGCCTGGCAGGTAAAACTGTTGCTGCAGGACCTGAGTTTAACCCAATTACCACGTATGATGTACCTTCGCGAATTGACAGTCTGAAACTGCAATTCCAGGTAACAAATAATGATATTGAAGACCCTCTTACGGTAGAAGCATCACTTTTAAAATATCGTGCAGACACCACCGCAGCCCGCCGGCTCAGTTACAATAATTATTCTACATCCTCTATTCAGTACCAGGGGATTGATGTAAGAAATCCTGAAGAGATCGACAACAACGTGAGGGTGCTTGAACAGGCTGGAAGTGTCCTAATTGAATTTAAGTATGCCTTGCTTCCCCGGGGAAATTACCGTTTTGAAGTTGAAACCACGAACCAGACCGGTGAAACGATCTATCGTGCCCGCGACTTTGCTGTTAAAGCCGAAAATTATCCGTCTGTAGCATCTTCTCGTGAAATGGCTGAACCCTTGATTTACCTGATGGATGAGCGACGTCACCGTGAGATGATGGAAATACAGGATCCCGATTCTTTAAAAGAGGCTGTGGATCGCTTCTGGCTTTCAAATGTAGGCAGCCAAAGCAGGGCGAGGTCCGTGATTAGTTTATACTATGAACGGGTAGAACAGGCAAATAAACAGTTCTCAAACTTCAAAGAGGGATGGAAAACAGACATGGGGATGATCTTTATTCTTTTCGGCCCGCCCTGGTATGTTGACAGAAGCCTGAACCGCATGCAGTGGTCCTACTCGTATGACAGGAGAGATCCGCGTCGAAACTTCTTTTTCGAGAGAAACCGCAATCCAAACGAGTATTTCCCCTTCAACCATTACATTGCCGAACGGAGCCAAAACTACTTTAACGTCATTTACCAACAGACAGAACTCTGGCGAACCGGAAGGATCCTTGAGGCGAATTTGTAATGAGGGATCTCCAAGGTTTAAATTAGACCCCCATCAATCTCGGTATATTTCATTTGAAAGGGATAGAGGCTTCCATATAATATCTTCCTGGGCTCGACACTTTTCTTCAGTAGGCTTCTTTGTTCAATACTAACAATAAGTTAATCGCCTCATAATCGTGGGTTCGGCTCTCCCGGTTTCGGGCTTCAGAATTTATTAAACGCAGGCTGATGTTCTCTGATTCTCTAAGGATGAGGACTTTCATCCTGGTGTATCAAATCAAACACTGTTTCCTGACTAAGCATTGTGCAAGAGGTATCGTCACAATCTGGCGTAATAAATACAAGAGCCACAGAGCAAACGTATGAATGGACGATATTTTGATGCATATGATAAATCTCTCGGGTATCCCAATGTCGAACTCAGGATTAAAAGTTTACCCTCACAAGACAAATCAACCGGATCAGTAGAAACTACTCGAGGACATCTGCCTATTCAGCTTCAGGCATATACTTGAGCAACAACCTGTTGGATTAGTGATCTACCTCTGGCTAGTTCCATTCACGCTTATATCCAGGGATGGTTAATCAAATCTTATTGCCTGAATCTCTTGGGGGAGAAAAAAGTATCATCCATGAGTGAGTGCCAGCAACTGGAACCTTTACTTACACAACCGCAACAGACGCAGAAGACAGTGAAATTATATCAGATTTGAATGTGCCGACAAACTTTGCACATCGATTTAGATTTGCGATACCAAATCAAAATACTAAACAGTTTATCCACTTCTACAGCCTGAAATCTTTGGCATAAAAAAAGGCTGCCTGAAAATTCAGACAGCCTTGTAAAACTTTAGATTTGATTAAATATTATTTAATCATCATCCTCATCAGGTACAGCTGCTTTCTGAAGAACTACACGATAGTACTTGTAGTTTTCAGCAGGGGCTAATTGATCTGATTCTGTGAGCAGAAGAATTAACTGCACGCTTTCCTCAGGATCCAAACCGCCAGCTATCAAACTTAAGTCGATACTGCTGAAACTGGAATTCGCAGGAAATACTGCCTGATTGTTGCCTGTCAGTACTTCAAAATGAGTTCCTTCAACCGCAGTTGCTGCTGCTACAGGCTCACCATCCAAGTCAAATTGCTCTTGTACTACTTCAAATCCGATATGCGTATCGGAATCGAAATGAGGAGCAATTAAATTGAGACGCAGAGAGATATCTGTAGATCCATCAGCATCATGGGCGAACGTAAATGTTGAAGTATAGTTGTTATTTGAGTTTGGTTGCTCATACTGTGCAAACTCAACAACAGGGGGCCCATCATATGTTTTAGTGATTTCGTCGAAACAACCGGTAAACATAATACCTGCTAGCAAGAGACCAGCAAGTATTTTCAGATTAAAATAATTCTTCATCTTAGTATCCAGGATTTTGTTCTAAATTAGGATTGAGAGTCACTTGTGCATTCGGTATTTGTGAGAGGAACTGAATGTTCTCACCAAACACAAGAGTTGGCGCAGGACCCGTTGCGGCAGGTTTTACAACATCCCAACCTTTTCTTTTCAGATCTTGCCATCTGTGACCTTCAAATGCGAGTTCTCGCCTTCTTTCAAGAAGAATTTCTTCAATAAAATCAGCTGGTGCAGAGTCAAGCGCAGCTAAACCTCTGTTTGTTCTGATCTCATTCAGGTCAGCTAATGCACTTGCATCATCACCGCTTTCAGCATATGCCTCAGCTCTTGTCAGGTATACTTCAGAAATCCTGATAACCGGAACATTATCCGTGTGGGTAGCTACAGTAGCTTCGTATTTGGCCACATATCGGTTTGTGTTTGTTTCAGGCACATCATCCGGGTAATTCTCTGAAGCAAGCGGATAAAGCTCATTTCTAACATCATCTTCGCTAAATGTTGCAAGCAATTCATCCGATGGAAGCAGGTCCCACCAACTGATTGGTGTCAGTGCTGATGAAAGCGCAACGTTCACACCAAGAGATTCTGATGATGTAAACTTGAGTTCAAAGAGAGACTCAGGATTAGGCTCTGCACTATACATACCAGCAACGGCATCTGGTGGTGCTACTCCAACAGGAGACGCTTCAATAGCTAATGTTGCCTGATCAATGGCATCATCCCATCGCTCCCAATACAGATACACTCTGGATAAAAGTGCGTGTGCGGCGGCAAGGTTTGCGAAATGCGGTGCATTTCCATCTACTTGCGAAAGATTACTAATCGATCGCAGGAGATCCTCTTCAATCTGATTATATACTTCAACAACAGATGCCCGACTTCTGAGATCAGCTGCATCGATGGTTTCGGTTGGTTCCGTACGGAGGATTACACCGCGATCCCAGCCATCCACAATCTTGTTTGGTTCATAACCGTAAACTTTAACAAGGTCGTGATAAGCCAGAGCTCTTAAAAAGAGTGTTTCTCCTTCTATCCGAACTCTTTGGTTATCGGTTAATCCGTCTACATCGCCGACATATTTGAGAACTGTATTCAGGTCATTGATCCCTGAATATCTGCCCCATCCGCCAACACCTGAACCCAAACTATTGATTGGTTCACCTGTATAACGTCCTGAGTTGTCAGGATTGCTTACAGCATTATCTGCAAGAGCATCTCCTGCAATAGCCATTCTTTGTCCCCAGTAATTCTGGAACATCTGGGCCCTGTAACCTCGGTGGTATACAGCAAGAATACCGGTACCTGATTGTGTTGCTACTTCAGATCCTACTGACTGCTGAGGCTCCACTTGTAACATGTCATCACAGGCCATAAAAGCTAATAGAGCTGCTGTAATGAGTGTAATTTTAAGTATGTTCGATTTCATCATAATAATGTTTAAAATCCTATTTCAATTCCTGTGGTCAGTGTTCTGGACTGTGGGTAAATCGCATTGTTGGTACCCACTACCTCTGGATCAATACCGGAATAATTCGTCCATGTGAGCAAGTTTGTTGCCTGTACAAAAATTCTGGTATTTCTGAGTCCTAATCTCTGGACTGTTGCGCCTGGAATTTGATATGCGAGTTGAAGATTCTTCAACCGGATATATGATGCATCTTCAAGGAACCTTGTTGATGTGGTAAATCCAGTGGTTCTGCCAGGATATGAACTATTGATGTAAGCTCGCTCAACACTTGTAATTTGGCCAGGTTCTGTCCATCTGTTACGAGAATTTTCGATCAGACCATTTCTTCTGAAGAATGCACCATCCGTAAAACTTCCGGTGAAACTGTTGTAACTGGTCTGTCCGTAGTTAAACTGGAAGAGCACATCCAACTGGAACCCTCTGTAGTTAAACTTATTAAACCATCCACCAAAGTTGCTGGGAAATGAATCACCGACAAATTGTCTGTCATCATTCTCAATCTCACTTGACGTGGTAGGAGTATAGGTGATGTTACCGTTTCTGTCTTCAAACATTGGGCGGCCATCAGCAGGATTAACTCCGGCGTAGCGATACATGTAGTATTCTGTTAACGAACGGCCGACAAAATAAGTTGACCCGATTCGTTCTGCTCCTTCATTGAGTTCCAGCAGTTCATTTCGCTGCCATGTGATGTTAAACTCACTTGTCCAGAGAAATCCGGCCCGGTCTACCAATACGGCACCAATTTCTAATTCGATACCCTCGTTTTGAACTCTGCCGGCATTTTCAGTCAGATCACTAAATCCGCTATCACTAGGAAGTTCTCTATCCAGCAGGAGTTTGGAATTTTCTCTGCTGTAAATATCGAATGAACCATAGATTCTACTCGATAAGATTTCCCAGTCCAGACCAAGGTTGATCGTGGCGGACTCTTCCCAAGTAAGCAGGTTATTGCCCAAACCTGATGGCGTTAACGCTGGGTTGTTATTATACGCTCCACCGGATGTAAACAATTGACGTGATGCAAAGTTATCGATGGCACTGTTTCCAGTGATACCATAGCTAACTCTGAATTTCAAATCATCAAGCCATGAATCTGTGAAATCCATAAAAGAATTGTTGGAGATTCTCCATCCGAGTGAACCGGCATAGAAAAGACCCCATCGGCGGTCTTCACCAAATCTTGAAGAACCATCATACCGAACACTAACGTTTGTCAGGTACGTGTCATCATAGTCATACTGTACACGTGACAGAAAACTTGCGATGCGGTACTCTGAACCAAATCCAGATACACTGAGGGGTTCTGCTGCGTTTTGCAGCGTTCTGAACAAGCCGCTTGGAAAGCCCTGACCGGAAGCAGAAAATGTTTCTCTCGCTTCCCGGCGATATTCAAAACCACCTAAGGCACGAACACTATGTACATCAGCAAATGTATTGAAGTAGTTTACAATCTGATTCGTTGTAAAGTTCGTCACATTTCTGTTTGCGTCGAATCGATACCCGCCTAATGCGCTACCGGCAGGTGATTCGGGAGCACGATAATCAATATCTTCAGTTGTTCTGTAATCCAGTCCCCAGTTTGACCTGAAATTCAGGTTACTTGAGATGTTGTACAGAGCTGAAATATTACCAATAAGTTGCTTTTGAGTGCTGTTTCTGTCATCTAATTCATTTGCTGCAACCGGATTATAACCACCGCCTGAAGCCTGGGCAAACGTGCCATCTTCATTATAGATTGGATCCGTTGGACGCAGCCACTGACCCGCGAAGAAAGGACTTCCAGAGAAAAAACCTTCCTGAAGTGCACCGTTCTGCTCGGTAAAAGAAGCGTTCAGGTTCAAATCAAATGATAACCTATCAGTTGCCTGGTGATCGATATTGGCTCTAAGGTTCATCCGTTCCATATCTGTTCCAATAGCTACACCTTGTGTATTATTGTAACCACCTGAAATAAAGAAACGTGTATCTTCACTACCGCCACTCGCTGACAAGTCATACCGTTGTGTGGTACCGGTTCTCATCAGAGCATCCTGCCAGTCGTAGTGAGGTACATTTCCCTCTTCTACATCCTGCATTGTCCAGCCACCAATATTGTTTGCAGCAACTGCTTGCCAGTTCTGGTTGTTATTAAATTCTCCCCACCATTCAAATGCTTCGTATTGGAGCTCAACCCATTCAGGCCCTTCAATAACGCCAAGTCTGTTTAGCTCTTCACTAACGCCATAATTTGCAGAAAGATTAAACTGAGTGGCTCCTGTGGCACCTCGCCTGGTTGTAATCAGGATTACTCCGTTGGCAGCCTGCGCACCATAAATTGCGGCTGCAGCTGCATCTTTAAGAACCTCAATAGATTCAATATCCCGAGGATTAATTGCGTTCAATGCATTCGATGCACTGGAAGAACCCAAAGTCCCTGAACGATCAACATCAGATATTGGAACTCCGTCTACAATATAGAGTGGATTATTCCCTGCGTTAATTGATCCGATACCACGAACTCTAATGTATGTCGAGCCACCTGGCTGTCCACTCAAGTTAGATACTCTTGCACCAGCGATTCGTCCCTGAAGAGCCTGGTCTGGTGATTGAATGTCTAACCCACCAACGTCCCGGCCTCTTACCTGGCTTTGAGATCCTGTAATTTCCCGTCTTGGAACTGCTGAATATCCGCTAACTACGATGTCGTCAAGAAGAGCGACATCTGCGTCCATTTCAACATTAATAACATTTCTATTTCCAATTTGCTCATCAACAGTGCGATAACCTATTGAAGAGAATCGAAGTAAATTCCTTCCTTCCGGTACTACTATTGAATATTCCCCTTCTGTATTTGTAGCGTCACCAATATTGGTACCCACTACCATAACTGTAACACCGGGAATTGGATCCCCGTTTTCAGCATCAGTGACAACACCCGATATGGATCGGTCTTGCGCATATGCTGAAAACGAAAAGACAATACTGAATGCGATAAGTATCAGTTTTTTCATTTCGAACTAACTTTATTTTTGTTTTTGTTGTAAATCTATTCTCAAACTATTTACTAATCTCTTCGACTAGCGCGCTGAGAATCGTTCCAAGCTATAAAAAGGTCACTCAAAAACAAAAGCTAAAAAATAACATCCAGATAATATTGTTTTGCGTGGCCCTATCAACACCGTAAGTATTTTGGATTTTCAATTCCACACTTCACTATCCAATTGTTTTATTTACGCTTTTGATACCTAAATTTTTCTAAATTATTAAACGTACATCACACACTTTAAATCCAACTCTATGAATAGTAATTAGTAATGTTCCGAAATATTTTTTACAACTATTACTCAAATTTGAGAAAATCCAAGTGGTTTTGAGAGTCAACCGATAATTTGAAGGGGCCATAAATTATTAAGGGATCAAGAGTATTTGTATTGTTTATTTTATATAATTCGAATCCAAAACTCATTTATACATTCACTTAATGGGTTCAGGCAGAGGTTCTTATATTGTAAAGAGTAAAATTAGTATCAGTTTTTTTGTTATCTGTAAAATCCCACTTTAATCTCTTTTACAATCACTCACCTTAATATTGGTAATTACAATATGAAATAGTGTTCTCCACTATTTAAAATCATGGCTATCTACACCAAAAAAACAGATTAAAGGGTACTGAATTCACTTGCATAACTACTTAAGCCATTTAAGATTTTTGTTCATGAGCTCAATACAACTTTCTAAAAGATTAAATCAACTCTTCCTGCACCTGTTAGGGCAATCTTGTCTCCTTATCTTTTCTGCATTTCTAGTTTTATTGATGCCACTCTGGGTGATTGCACAAACCCATGATGCCACTCTGCGAGTTGTAGCAATTTCAGAAGAGGAAGGTACTACCATTGTTGGAGCCACTGTTATTCTTGCTGAACCAGATGCTGACACTCTTTTTGCCGGAGTCACTGATTCATATGGGTTTATTGAATTTTCGAACATTCCTGCCCGTATCTATCAAATTAAAATCAGCTACATCGGGTTGGAAACTCATTTGAGCCTCATCGAGATTGAACCCGGCCAAACACGTATTTACAGGCCAGAGCTTCGTGCAACAAGTGAAGAGCTCGATGAGGTAATCGTCTCAGCAGAACACCGGGCAGGAACGGTCAGGCGTGAAGCGGGACGTCAAACTATTACAGGACAAGAACTGCAAAGGGTGCCCAGTGCCGGGCCCGGTGGTGACCTGACGGCTTATCTGCAAACATTGCCGAGCATAGTTACAACTGGGGACCGGGGCGGTGAGCTTTTTGTCAGAGGGGGAACCCCGTATCAGAATTTAGTTCTGGTTGAAAATATGCCAATTATCAAGCCATTTCATATATCCAACCTGTTTTCAGCTTTTCCCCAGGAAGCATTGAGCAGCGTAGATGTATATGCCGGTGGTTTCGGAGCTGAATACTCCGGAGCAAATTCTGCCGTGATGGATGTGAATCTACGCCAGGGAAGTATGAGAAGACATCAGGGAGCATTTGCCGTTAGCCCTTACTTGTACTCCTATCAGCTGGAAGGTCCTATCACCAGGGATCGTCACTCCTTCTTTTTAATGGGCCGCCACTCCATTATTGAAAACACGAGCCCTTCTATCATTAATGAAGAGATTCCCGTTCAATTTTATGATCTAATTGGCAGATATTCGATCAACTGGCCAAATCTCACCTGTAATATTACTGCAATTCGAACATATGACAACGGACAGATCAACCCAGTCCGGCAGGTAAACCTCAACTGGACCAACACTGTGGCGGGATTACGATGTCTCGGATTTGCTGAGGAGCTTGAATATCCGATTGATTTTACGATAGGGTACACCGGATATACAAGTTCTGAAGCGGGAGTAGATAACACCGGGCGAACATCCAATCTTGATATGGGATATATGCGATTGGATAATAATGTGAGGTTTTTGGGTATTAGTTCAAACTATGGATTTAAAGTTGAATTTATACGTTATACATCTGAACTGGACCAGTTATTTGCAGATAATACCAGAAGGGAGGCAAGATATCTCGGTTTGGGCTCATCACTGGATGAGATTGCCACCACATTTAGTCTCTACTTCTCTTCGAAGTGGGAGCCCAATTCAGGAATTACAATTCAACCCGGACTTACATCCCAAACTAAACTCAGAGATCTCTCACCCACACTTGAACCACGGCTGCGGGTGACCTATCGGCCGACAAATAGCGACCACAGCGAGTTCAGTTTTGCGATAGGTCGTTATTTCCAATTTTATGAAGCTATTACTGACGAAAGAGATGCTGGTACCGTATTTGGAATTTACAAACCGACTGATGAGGGCGATCCATATCCCGAATCTATCCATGGAATTTTGGGATACAGACATCAATTCAACAATCATATTGAAGTAAATTTTGAAACTTTTGGAAAATCCCACAAAAATATTCCAGTTGCCCGGTGGACCCGGGAACCTGGAAACACATTGGAAACCGGTTTGGCGAATGGCTTATCTTATGGAGCTGATGCGCAGATAGAACTTAATTTTTCATCTCTTTATTTATCTATGGGATATGGGTTAGCTGTAGTAACGTACGAGGCTTCCACAAATAATTTAGTTGCATGGATCGATCAGGACCGTTTTCGCTACAATCCAACCCATGATCGCCGGCATCAGCTTAATGTGATTGCATCCTATGAGTTTGGTAAATTCACGGGTAATATAAATTGGCAATACAGCAGCGGAGGGACATTTACACGGATATATGCTTTCGATTTAGCACTCCAAAACCTGCCAGATCAACATCCGCTGAGGCATCAGGGCACCGCACAAACGTTATTCTCGGAGCCGTTTAATGCACGGTTTCCTGCATTTCAAAGAGTAGACGTATCCTTAAATCGCACATTTTCACTCTCTTCTCGAATAAATCTTCAAACAGAAGCAGGCTTAATAAACACATTTAACACACGAAACGTCTTCTATTTTGATGTTAACACAATGCAACAAGTGGATCAATTACCCTTGGTTCCCTACGTTTCAATCACAACCCGTATACGATAAAACATTCTCGACTTACAGTTAAAAGATCTCACTGAATCATATTTCTATCGAATTTAATCCACCAATGAAAAGTCATCAGTCACGCTTTGCTATCATCCTTCTTTTTACTTTAACAGTACTACTGTGTAGCTCATGTGAGGAAAACAGCATAAATCCAATAGAGGATGACCGGGGAATTTTTTCTTTTTACGGATATATGCAGGTTGGAGAATCTCCAAACTATGTACGTGTCCGCAATATTGACGAACCCTTCCTTTCCGAAATGAACTCTTTGGATGGAGTTGTTACTTTCGAAAATATGAAATCTGGAGAAATCCATACTTTACGTGATACGACTATAAACTTTATGGGAAACCTGACCCATAACTATATAATAGAGGAAGAAATAAATTTCGATACAACGTATCTTTTAGCTGCAGAGCGATCCGACGGCCTCGTATCCAAAAGCAAAGTTAAAACACCTGAACAAACAGAACTTATTTTAACTCCTTCGGAGAATGTACAGTGTTTAAGTAGTATTAATTTTACTTTTAAAAATGTTGCTTATCCGGAACGAATCCATTTAACAATCTCAGCTGAATATCAAGGAATCAAACACACCGGAGATTTGGAAGTTTTCGCAGATGAATTAGAGCGAATTGATGAGTCCGATGAAGTGCGTATTCGTTTAAGCCCTTCTAATTTATTGGTGGAAGTGTTTACACCAATCCTGCCTGATAATCCATATTTCGACCCTTTCAGGCTGTTCCCTACAGTATCCTGCAGCCAACTCGATACTTCACTTATTGAGATCACTTACACCCATTATGGAGCGGAATGGGCCACTGCACAACCTTTCGGAGGAGCTATAAATACTGATTCTGGTGTGGTAGAAAATGGCCTCGGCTTTTTCGGATCGTTTATTAGAGAAACTGTGGTCATTACCCTTAGTGAGTAAGTTTTGTCCCTCAAGTTACACTACCTATTTTAATGAGAGTCAATTGACTTACTTTAATGAAGCGCTATTATAAAAAGGCATTTACAACGGCGGTTGGTTAAAAGACCTTGACTTTTATATGATGAAGAAACATCAAAAAACCTATGTGCCACTGCGAGAGACAGAGTATTTTAAACACAAAAAAACCGGTTCGAGGCAATACCCCAAACCGGTTTGATGTAGTCACTTATTTTATACTTGTTATCAGATTTTTTCAACTTGAAAAGTAACCATTGTAGGTGAACCTCCGCATGCACTTTCTGTGTTATCATTAAGAGCAAACGTAAATTCACTATCGTCTTCCAGATCAAACTGACTTAATTGCTGTGTTTCAGGTCCTATTTGCAACGGCGGGCCTCCACAACTTAACCCCGAATTAAATGAACCTGCCAATGTAACCGAATTGTTATCAGTATCTTCTGCAAGCCTGATAATAATCTGATTTGAGTGGGCACCAGCTCCAAATGCAGCCAAATACGCCTCTTCAAAGACTCTGCCATTGAAGTCGTTGTTTGGATCCACTGCTAAGTCTGCTTCAAACTCCATTCCGCTGTAAACGTTTGGCACACCGAATACCGGGCCAAGTGAACCGTTATTCTGCTGTGTGAAACGATATGTCCCAACAAAAAGCTCCGGTTCAATACGTGCAGATACATCCACATTGGCAAAACTAGGTGAGTTAAAAAATCCACCAGATACAGCGGGGCTCATATCGTCCACTGTGAATGATCTTCCGTCTGTTAAGTTTAAGGTCCAATCGATTTGGTAGCGATCTCCCAGGCTATTGTCCTCTGCATCTATTCCGAGTGCTGCATTTATATCAGCAATCGCAAGGGAGAAATTAGCAGACGGCCATCCTGAGGTTTCATGCTCTGAAAATTCAGAAAAATTCACCGTTTTGAATGAAGCTCGATCCAATTCTACCGAACCATCAACACTTTGATATGAAGCATAGAAGGTAACATTGTCCAATAGAGACTGGCCTTCATCATCCCAATATTCAGCAGAAAATTCGTATGCTGCTGTTTCAAGATTCAGAATATCAAAAGCGGCGGTTTCCACTTCCAGAACTCTCAGAAATGCTCCCGTATTTTCCATGGTTTCATCCAAAGGTATCGGGAGATCCGGATCACTGAATGCATCACATGATATCAATAAGCCTACTAAGGCAGGCACGAAAATGTATTTTAAGTATTTCATAATAATATATCCGTTGTAATTATGTCCGTTTAAAAGTCAAAGTTGAACGTTGCACCTTCATTCCAGAACACGCGTTCGGTTCTATCCTTTTGGCTGACATTAGAATTCCTATCAACAAGGTTGGCTGGATATATGAATGAATAGTACCAGTTTCCAGGATTTGATGTTCTGGCAGGTTGCAGATTATCCTCCCTGTTTGGGTATCCGGTTCGTCTCATCAGGTTATACGCCTCATAACCATTTGGCCATAACGCAAAGTAATATTCTTTAGAAATATTCCTCACGTTATCGTATCCCGCATCATCCCATCTGGCCATAACAACATCTAAATAATCACTGATTACATCAGCAGTAATTTCTCCTACATTTCCTGCAGCTACTGGCTCCCCGAAATCCTGGACGGCTTCGAGAGACTGCTCCACAGCTGTTTCAAAACTTGCTCTGGCATCTCCGTCAGCGCCAAGTGTAGTCTGCGCTTCAGCGAGCATAAAGTGTGTAAAGGAAGACATTAAAATTGGGTCGAATCCAGCACCCTCTAATCCCATATCTTCATCTACAGAAATACCAAGATTTGAATCATACTCACCACCGGCGGGATATACGCCGAAAGTTGTACGGAGACCACCGTCTGGCGGAATACCGTCATCGATCAAATGGTCACGCCCCCAGTACCCTTCACCATTATCAATCAGGCAGTGCGGGTCACTTGACTGAAAGTGGCCGGGTGTAGAAGCTCCCAGGCAGGTGTTGTCATTAATATCATCAGCATCCGAGGTGGATTGTCTGTAAAAATAATAGCGCATCCTTGGATCCCTTCCGAACTCATCGTGCTTATCATTTACCATCATATTCATGTAACTGACCGACATATAGTCACTTGCAAGGTCTACATAATTATTGGTAAATGATGGATGTCTGGAATCGGGGTTCGTCCGGGTTGTGGAGTACTCAAATGTAAAATTATGAGCTGGTGCTGAAATCAGCATATTCTCAGCAATAAGATCATTAATTGCAGCTACATTTCCAGTATTGAGATACGCCTTGAGTTTGATGGTATTGGCAACCCGAGTCCACCTGTCTACCTTGTCTGCTGTACTCAGACCTGGGTAGTAAAGATCTCGATTAGGCATTCCGATCCTGTCTTCATTTGCCAGATCAGCTTTAGCCTCCTCCAGGAGATCCAGTGCTGCATTATAGACAGATTCACCAGGATCTACTTGTGGGTTGAATACCTCACTTCCCAGCAAAGCCTGTTCATACGGAACATCACCAAAATTATCAACGAGTACGATCAGGGTATAGGCTTTCAGTATTTTGGCCATCCCTGAATGAAAATACAACTCTTCCTCATCTGTAATAGCGAGCAGGTTGTTTACATCAATTAAAACACTCGAATACGAATTTTGATAATACGTATTAAAACTTTGAGGTGTGTAAGCACCGCTATACGTATCCCCAAACATGTATCTCATGCGTGACATTTCGGATCCAAGTGATGCAGCTGATCTATGAACACTGCGGGCCTGCATCTGAATATTGTTTAACAGAAAGTCAGGGTCAACCTGATCAGGGGTGGGCGCATTTGGACTTTCAAGCAAGTCCGAATCGATCACCTCACACTGTACTGTAAACAGCAATAAAATTGCTATTCCTAAAACTTTTTGTGCGAATTTCATAGTGTAATTGTTTTTCAGATTGTGATTAAAACTGGATTCTTACACTACCGCCAAACCGACGGGCAGCAGGACCGGTGAAATATTCAAACCCACGAGAGTTTCCACCAATGGAGTTCACTTCTGGATCGAATCCACTTCCTTGAGGCACGTTAAATGCGTGCATCCAGAGATTATCTCCTGTAATCGAAAAGGTAACTCTGTCAAATGGCGATCGATCCACAACATTTACAGGCAGATCATAAGAGAGTGAAACCTGTCTCAGCCGCACATGGGTCATGTCATAAACCCTGAGTTCATCTGCACCAAATCCAAAGTTGTCGAAAAACACATCACTTACACTGATTTGTACGGTATTCTCTTCACCCGTTTCAGAGCTTATTCCAGGAAGAATAAATGTGTTATTTCTATTTACACGATCTGTATCGGTTGTGAGACCACGTGCCATCAACGAGCTTATCCAGGTACTGAACATAGCTCCTCCTTCCTGATAATCGACCTGGAACGAAAGAGATGCACCCCGATACCTAAAAGTATTGGAAACAGAAAGGGTGTAATCAGGATTCGGGTCCCCAATGATGTCAATATCATCTTCGATAATGTAGTTTCCGGTTGGTCCTATAAGCGGAACTCCATCTTCATTTCTTACAATGGTCGATCCCAGCATTATCATAAAGGGCTCACCCGGAATTGCGAAATTACCTCGATCAGTAAATCCGCCGCCAACCTGAATACGTTCCAGGTCAGCGCCTAACTCTCGTACTTCACTTTTAGAAGTGTAAAAGTTACCCCGCACATCCCATTGCAGGCTTCTGGCTATAGGTGTAGCCCTCAGCGTCAATTCAAGTCCCTGGTTATTGATTTCACCAATATTTACAAGTGTTGAAGTATAACCTGTAGCAGGATCAATCGGCGCTTGTGTGATAAGGTCGGTTGTATTTCGGGTAAAATACATCGCTTCAAGTCCAACTCTGCCATTCAAGAATCTAAGGTCTGTACCAATCTCATATTCAGTATGGAGTTCTGGTTTAAGATCCATATTTCCAAGAAATGAGCTTGTGCTATTTCGTGTAATCACATTACCGTCCCGATTCACAAACCCACGAACGTTTGTTCCAAGAGTATTTCTTGTACTATATGCATCAGGGGAGCCAGCTGAAGTCCCAACCCCTGCATATAGTTTCACATATGTCAGGAAGTCGCTTTCCAGATCAATGTGATCAGTCAGAATATAGGATAAACTTGCGGATGGATAGAAGATACTTCGATTATCAGGTTCAAGTGTTGAAAACCAATCATTTCTACCAGCTAAGTTCAAATAAACAAAATCCTGATATCCGAGCGTTAAATTGGCAAAGATACCTGCAGTTTGTCGCTCAACTAATCTCTGGAAATTATTGTCGCCAAACGAATTTACCGCAGATTGGTCAATGAAGTTCGAGTGGTTAAAAAATCCACGCACAATCATGTTCTCACTTTCCATACCTTGTCGTTCAGATTTTGAAGTTTCGAATTGCCCACCAACAATTCCATCAAAACTAAAATCCTGTGTAAGTTGATAAGCAAAGTTTAGGTTAAGTGAGTGATCCCAGGAAGTTCTTTGCTGTTCAATGGTTTGGTAAAATCCATCCAACAGAAAGTCAGGACGTACACCTCCTGGATTTTGCCAGTATGACCGATTCTCAGTGTAGCTGTCGTAACCTAATCTATAGGAAACGGCAACCTCATCCGTAACATCAACAGTCAGTTGCGTTCGCCCATAATAACGGTCTGTGCTATTTGTAACACCACTATTGTTAGCTGTCCAGCTGGGATGCGGAATATCATTTCCAGCTCTGTAATAGGCGGAGCCGCCCGTTACCGGATTTTCAAACGGTATATTTAAGTCGATACTTCTTGGCGTGTAAAATACATCTCCAAAAACTGAAGTAGTACCAGTTGCTGAAGCAGGTCCGCTACCACCACCGGCAGCTGATGGTGGAGAATTAATGTCAGTTAAACTCATATTAAATGACGTGGAAGCAGTAAACCGATCCGTTACTCGATATTGGGCTCCAACTGAGAAGGAATTTCTGGTCAGGTCATTATTAGGTGTGAAACCTTCCTCACCGGTTCTGGAGTAACTTACATTTACGCGTAAATCATCGATACCACCTGCAATACTTAAATTCGAAGTAGAAGCAAGCCCTGTTCGGAAAAATGCATCAACCGGATTTTGTCTTGGTTCGTATCGGTAATTCGTTCCAGCCAGTTGAGGAAAAGCATCAGCTGTTGCTCCATGGTTACCTAAGGGATGCCCGGTTAGCACTGTTCCATCATCATCAAATCCTCTGAATTGTCCGCCAAAAAGTCTTGGATCATCAGTATCAAATCTGGGCCCCCAGTTACTGAAAAACCATCCGAAGTTCTGGTCGAAACCAATTCCATAGGTATTTTGGTAGTCTGGACGGGATGAAATCTGTGTGGCATAGACCGACTGGTCAAAGGAGATCTGGAAACCTGGTGCTGTATCTCTAAAAGAACCACTCTTGGTTTCGATTAAAATCACACCATTTCTCCCCTGTTCACCATATAATACAGTTGCACTAAGTCCTTTGAGTACGGTTACATCTGCAATGTTCTGGGGGTCCAGATCCAGCAATCTATTTGGAGTAGTTTGAGCACCACCACCTTGAGCCCAGCTATCCGTCTCATTTCTGTCTCCATCGAAACGAACTCCATCAACCACAATTAATGGAGCATTTGATCCGGTAAGGGTTGAAAATCCACGAATTACTATGTCCGTTCCAGATCCTGTCACGCCACCTGTTGCTCCAACATCAACTCCGGAAAGCTGGCCAGTTAGTGCTCTTGATAAGTCTGGTTGATTTCTATCTACTATCTGATCTGCTGAAACTTCTGCAACTCCATAACCAAGCGCACGCCTGTCTCGCTGTATACCAAATGCAGTAACAACTACATCATCTAAAGCAGCAAGACTTGGAGTTAATTCTATATCAACGGCGATATCTGAATCGGCTATCTCAACAGTCGTTTGATATCGTTCATAGCCGATATACGTGACAATCAATGTATACGTTCCAGATGGAACATTGTCAATTTGAAATTGACCATCCAAGTCAGTGGCATCCCCTCGCTGTAATTGTTGTATCAGAACATTTACACCGGGGAGAAATTCACCGGTTGTGGCATCTGTTACTTGCCCGGCAATCGACTGAGCGTTTGCAACCTGGGCCGTAAGCAGTACCATAGTTATTACGGTCAGTAACTTTTTAAACATACGTAACCTCAATTATTGTTAATAGTTATCCATATACAGAGCAAAATTTTGATGCTTACACCAAAATTTTAAGTAAATAACCAATAATTCTTCTCAAATGAAATACAATATTTAATGTCATTTTACTTACTATTACAACAATGCGCGCAACACAACCTTGATTAGCGTATTTGGATCACAAATAAAAACACTTAAAATATTGTTTTTATACTACTTATACCAACACACTAAAAATCAGAGAATTTCTTAAAAACAAGCTACTTGTAACTTTATGTAAACGCTTTCAATTAGTATAGTCAGAGGATTTTTTTTTTAATGAAATAACAAATCCAGCGAGTGAAATCACATGATTTTATCCTCTGATCTATAAATACCTTTTTTATTAAAGCATTTGGTAAGCGAAACCGTATTCAATTATCAATATCATGACATATGAAATAGCTACTGGTTAGTGCTGTGTCATAGAGGAAGCTTCGCAAGAAACCTGTCCTCAGGCATCTTTATTTTTATTATAATTGGTAGTATAGGCAGAGAGGGACAGTTCTTGGAATTATAAATATTGTGGGCGTTACCCGATGTTTTGACATTGATAAAACACCAGATTTACCGCTTGTTCTTTTTGAAACCGGTCAATTGGATATTCTCATCCTTATAAGTTACCATTTAGAAAAGGAGCACTTTTAAACTTTTCTGCTTGCAATCGTTGGGTTAATATATTGCCCCAAATACACTCCTCCTTAACTCCCGGAAGCTGCTCTTGATATTATTTTATACTCTTTTATACCCTCGAATTTTAATGTTGAAACACTCTCTCTTCTTTTTTTATAATTTTTCCGTCCTAACCGTTTATATTTCTGGGAATCCCAGATGGCAACCTTGTAAGCACTTCATAATTCAGGTTGTTGCTCATCTCACCAAAAGAGGCTACGGTGATTTCCTGGCCGTTTTGTTTCCCAATAATCACCACTTCATCTCCTTTTCTTGCATCGGGCATGTCCGTTATTTCCACAGTTAGCATATTCATATTGACTATACCTACGACCCGGGCACGCTCACCGTTTATTAATACATAACCCGTATTGGTCAGATTTCTTCCAAAGCCGTGCGTATAACCGATCGGTACGGTGGCAATACGCATTTTACGGCTGGTTAGAAATACATTACCATATCCGATAAATTCACCCTCATCCACCCATTTCGTGCTCATAATTTCACTTTTCCAGTTCAGTACGCGGATCAGCGGATCAATCGAGTACGATTGGTTTTGCTTGAGAATATGCATGTAGGTTTCGCGACTGGGCCAGAATCCGAACTGCGCAATTCCTATCCTTACCATATCGTAGTGCATTTCCGGGTAGGTCAGAAATGCGGCTGAACTTGATGCGTGTATGATAGGCAGCTCATCAAATATCTCTTTTGCTACCTTGAGAGCCCGTTTGAATTTTTGATCCTGATTTTGAATTCTATAGTAATTCGCCACACTTTCAGCCCCGGCATAGTGTGTGCATATTCCTGATAACTCCAGACAGTCTGAATGGTTTTTGACCCGTTTAAATGTTTTTCCCCAGTTGTCTTCTTCAAAACCGGTTCTGTGCATCCCGGTTTCTATTTGAAGATGAATTTTTGCTCTTTTTCCTTCTTTCTTTGCAGACTCAATTGCAGCTTCCAGTCTCTCTTCTTCAAAAACATAAAACTCAACTCCATTTTGGATGGCCCAGGAAACTTCTTCATCGCGAATCATTCCCATGATCATTATGTCGGTTGAAGCATTTTTCCGGTTTTCTAAGGCTGCATATGCTTCATCAGCGCTAAAGACTGAAAAATGATCCATACCACACTTCTCTGCCATTGGCAGATAAGTGGAGATTCCGTGCCCATATGCATTGCCTTTTATGACTGAAGAATATTTCAGCGATTTTTTTCCCTGTTTTTTTAAAAAAACCAGGTTATTTAACAGCGCTTTCCGGTCTAATTCGATGTATGACGGGCGTAAGAATTTATCCTTCATTTAGTTCGCTTTTTATCCATTCACAAAAAGTTTTGGCTCCACACGCAATCAAATCATCATTGAAATCGTATGTTTCGGAATGCAGCGTTTCATGTTTTTCACCGGCACCGAGGCCAAAAAGGGTAATCGGCCCATTTTTTCTGAAGCTCCCAAAATCTTCACTCCATCGGATGGGTTCATCCAGTTCTTCAATGTTAATCGATTGCTTTTTTGCAACCTGTTTTAGTTTTTCTACACCATCTTCATCGTTTACAGTTGCCGCAAACGGTTCACTCTCCTCATGCGTAATTTCACATTCAAACCGGTTATTAATTTCTTCAATAGTTTTCACAACTCTCTCGTACAACTGTTTTGCTTTATCATCAGTTTCAGCCCGAATAGTCACGCCGGCCTCTCCCTGTCCCGGATTAATACCAAACGCAGGTTCGCCAACCTTTAAATAGGTGATCGTCAACACCCGGGTATCATCAGATGATGACAGTTTCTTCTGAATTTCACACAGTTTATTCACCAGCTCTGCCAATGCTGCCGACGGATTGATTCCTTCTTCAGGAAATGCTGCGTGACTGGATTTTCCGCTCAGTGTAATCTTGATTCCGACAGATGCCAGTGCGAACGTTTTACTCCTTATATATACAGTATTTTTTTTATAGCCGGGCAGGTTGTGCAGTGCAAATCCCCGATCGAAATGAAATTCCTTAAATTTTGGATCTGAAAGCATACGCTCTGCGCCTTCACCCGTTTCTTCCGCCGGCTGAAAAAGAAGCATTACCTTACCTTTTTCCGGCCGATGATCACGAAGCCACTCCGCGACACCCAGCACAATCGCCATATGACCGTCGTGACCACATGCGTGCATTCTGCCAGTGTGTTCTGATTTATATGACACCTCATTTTGCTCCTCAATGGCAAGTGCATCCAGTTCAGCCCGAATCATAAGTACCGGCCCGTTTTCCGGATCCGTTCCGTTATATATAGCGACCAATCCGTGGCCCCCGATTTCGTCTATTATCGAGTCGGGATCGGTCTGTTCTAATTTTTCTTTAATGTATGCGGCCGTTTTTTCCTCTTTGTGAGAAATTTCCGGAATTGCATGGAGTTCATGCCGGTAGCGAATCAATTTTTTCAGGGTCTGTTCAGATAGCATGTAATGGCTTATTTTTGCCGGGTAGTGCAGATATTTGTTTTTTGGAAGGTACTAAAAATGTACACTCAACACACCCTGTAATCGTCTTTCTGAATTGTAAACCTTTTGATACCTGAGGTGAGAACGGTTTACTTTATTGTTTGAAGAAAATCAGCAGTACAACAATTCGAAAATTTTTTCAGGGTCCGGATATCGCTTCAGTGCAGCTTCTCTCTCTTTTTCAGATACTACTCCGGGCATGTCTGCTTCTTCCGGATCGCTAAATGAGAGCTGATAATGCAGATGCGGATGCCAGTTGCCGTTCTCTGACTCATCTCCCAGCCAGCCAATCCGTTCACCTGCCATAACATTCTTACCAGGTTGCGATATATTCAGTGAATGAAGGGAGAGATGTCCATATAAAGCGAATAGTTCACGTCCCTTAAAAAGGTGCCTGAGCACTATGGTTCCGCCGTAATTCCCAGCTTCATCATGATTTGCAGTGTAGGCAACTATTCCATCTGCCGGAGCATAAACGGGTTCACCAATGGGCGCCCAGATATCGACACCCATATGGATATTCCGCTCATTTTTATATTGAGGAGCGATGTACATGTTTTCCCTCCGTTCATTGTACCCGCCGATTCCCCATCCATCTTTCAACAATGCAGGGTTGAAGCCGCCTGAAAAGTCCACTTCCGGAATGGAATCAAATGGCGGTATCATAACCGCGTGGACTTTTATCTGATTTTCGTTCTTCAATTCTTCGTCAATAAACGATTGCCGTTTAACCAGTAATTATTCTGCCAAAATAGCTAAACCAGGAATCTTTAATCGGCTACTTTCTTTTCAATATAATCGGAGCTCATCAAACCAAGAGCACCCATATATTTCAGCTTGAAACGAATTTTATCCCCCACTTTGTATTTGCTTGGGTTTTCGCCTACATCAAGAACAAGCATATCTGAACTGGCATCTGTGATTGTGATATTTTCGTTCACGGGAATGAGGTAATTGGGCTGGATATCGAGTGTACCGATATCAACAATCGCACGGTATGCGGTTTTCCCCATGTCTTCTGTCTTTATTTGCGTCGTTTTACCCTGGGGATTCACACCCATATCGCCTGTTGGAACCAACGGCTTTTCTGATATTTCAATGATCTGCGTGTAGAGCTCCATGACCTGGTCACTCATTCCTTCAATGATTCCATCCGAAAACAGATCTTTACCAAAAAAGAGTGCTTCCCCTACCCTGAAGTGATTAATACCGTCCGGCAGCTGGTTTCTCAGCAGTAAAGGAATGGTAACCGTGGTGCCGCCAGATACGAGCGGAATCTCTTTTTTAAATCTCAGCTCAATTATTTGTTTGTACAGTGCCAGCTGAATGAGCTTATCGCCATCCGGCATCACCCCGTGCAGACAGTTCAGGTTGGTTCCAAGACCAACGACTTCAATTCCCGGAAGCCGGAAAACTTTTTCATAAAAATCAACCAGGTCGTCGCGCATCACACCTTCCCGCAAATCTCCCATCTCGATCATAATAATGACCTTATGAATCCTGTCCTGCCGGACAGCCTCTTCCGAGAGTTCATGCATAGTGGAAAGCTCCGTGTTTAAGCTGATATCAGCATATTTAATCAGCTCTGGAATCGTATCTTTTGGGGGCGGTTTGATGTAGATGGTAACCGTTTCGGGATCGACCTTTTTTACTACTTTCAGATTACTGATCCGGGAGTCGTGTACTTCTCCTACACCGAGATTAATCACCTCATTGATAAAATCTCTGTTTCCGCAGAGCAGCTTTGTGGTAATCCCCCATTTAATCCCATTTTTCTTGAAGAGTGCATCAAGGTATTCAAAATTATGGCGCAGTTCGCTTCGGTAGAGTTTGACGTATGCCATCTATTTATTCAGCCTCATTTCGAGGTATTTATTGGTGAATCCAAATTTTTCATACAGAAATTTTGCGGGATTGTCCGGCTCAACATGCAGGGCAATGTCTCCGTCTGTATTTTCAATAATATTTTTCATTAGTGCTTTCCCCACACCTTTTCCTCTTGTTTTACCGTGTACAGCAATGTACACTAAAATATTTTCTGGTATGTAACCGCTCATATTTGTTTTGTTGATAATTACGGTTCCCAGTATTTCATTATCGGCATGTGCCAGAAGTACAAAACCATCCTGACCCGGTCCGTCGCTAAACGCATAGGCTATACATTTTAAAATAGCCTCGCGGGTATCTCCGTACTGGTCGAGATGATCTAAAAGGAAATCCGCTATATCATCGCGCGTGAAAGAAGTGGGATTGATCTCATCTGATTCAATTATGCTGTAGCTAATTTCCATTCGGTTAATTTTTTTGTTGTTTTGTTAGCAGGCTCACACATATAAATGCAATTGCCGACATTGTAATTCCAAATACATTGGGGTCGAGATCATACGGCAGTTCAATTCCTGAATATCGCAAAGTTATGGTTGTGCTTCCACCTAAAATCATTGCAGCCATTGCTCCGGCAGGTGTACTTCTGCTCCAGTAAAGTGCCCCAATCACCGGCACAAAAAGGCCTGAAACCATAAATGCGTAGGAATCGAGCATCAGGTCTAATACGTTTTCCATTGTGGAAGCCAGCAGGAGAGCAAATGTTCCAATAATTAGAGTGGTAATTTGAGAAAGGCGGACAAAACGGCTGCTGTCTGAATTAAATTCTTTAAATCTGCCGATCAAATCTGTTACTACATTACCTGAGGATGCCATCAGGCAGCTATCTGCTGTAGAAAGAATTGCTGAAAAGTAGGCTGCCATCATAATTCCCAGAAAACCGACCGGAAGTACAGTTCTGAGAAGCATGGGGAGGCCGGTTTCGGGATCTGTTGCGGAAATATCTGCAGCTCCCAGGTACGCGAACATCCCCTGATCGGCTGCAACGCGTGCAAAAAGGCCCAGAAGCACTCCCAAAAAGGCCATGACGGGCCACTCGAAAAGTCCTGCAACATACCACGCTTTTTTTGCTGTTTTTTCATCACGGCAAGCGTAGATCCGCTGGTAGAGGGTCATCCCCACAAACCAAATCGGTACGATTGTGACTGCCCAGTAAACCAAATCCTGCCAGCCAATATTGGTAAGGGTTAACATAGCCGGATCAACCGTTGCCCGGATCGCCTCCATTCCACCGATTTCAATATAAGCGATGGGAACTCCGACAAATATCAAACCGAACATCAACAGCGTCCACTGAATGGTATCGGTATAGATTACGGCCTTTAAGCCACCCATTACCGTATAGACTACAGCCACAACGCCCATAATATAGAGTGCGGTCTGTAGTTCCAGATCCGCAAAAGTTCCGCTTGCGAGCTTCGCACCAGCGAGCATCTGAGAACTGGTGAAGCCTGCATATCCGATAGCAGATATAATGGCTGCAACGAAAGCTACGTTTGCACTATAATAGTGGCCAAATATCTGCGGAAATGTGTATGCATTATCAAATGCGGGATTTTGTTTCACTTTAGGGATGAGAAAAACCGCCGCAAGCCAGGCGCCAATAAGGCCGGTAAACAGCATCCATGAACCGGAGAGACCCATAACAAATCCCAGTCCCCCAAGTCCGATTGAAAACCCTCCGCCAACATCTGTGGCAACTACTGAGAGCCCAATATGGAAACTGTTCATATTTCGTCCGCCGACATAATAGTCATCTCCTCCTTTGTTTCTCTGAAAGAAGAAATAACCAAATGCCAGCAACCCGATTACGTAAATTATAAAGATCGATAAATCGATCGGATGCATCAGATGCTGTTATTTTACTCTGTTTCAATGCAGTGGCATAACTACGGACTTATCGACTTGGAATCAAATTTTATTAAGGTTTATACGTTAATGAATGCACTATTAATCTACTTCTACTACTAACCGGAGTATTTAGATAGAATCTTTAGCTGTGGCCTTGATAGAAAATAAAATCAAATCAGCTATTGATAATGTATCATAAATACTCGTATCTTAGGGATCTGATTGAGTATTGGCGCAGATGAAAGCGCAGAGTTAGATGCTCGGTTAAATTGTTACATCGCGGGGTGGAGCAGCTGGTAGCTCGTCGGGCTCATAACCCGAAGGTCGTAGGTTCGAATCCTACCCCCGCCACTTTTAAAAGGCTTGGTCGTTGCAAAACGGTCAAGCCTTTTTTGTTTTTATGCTTCATCATTTTGATACAATGATTTCGTGGTAGCTCGTCGGGCTCTTATCCGCCAGTTGGCGGACGTAGGTTCCCGCATAGCGATCCCTTCGGGAGAATCCTACCCCCACTACTTTAGAAAGGCTCAATTGCTCTCATGCAGTTGAGCCTTTTTATTTTAGATAAGTGATTTGGGGTAGCTCATCGGGCTCTTATCCGCCGGCTGGCGGACGTAGTCCGAACCCTACCCCACCAATTTTGAATAGAATCATTGCTCTCAAAATTATTTGAGCTTTTTTACATTAATCCAGAGTTCTATTTCAAAATTTAATTAAAAATTGACATTATTCATCAAACCCAGGTTTTAACAAAGAGAGAAGGGAGTGGAAAAACAACATACCGTATACGTCTTACATTCTGAGAAATATGATAAGATTTACATCGGTAGATCTACAAAATTTTCCTGAGAGATTTAAATCTCACAATGAGTTAGGCAAGAAAGGGTGGACGATCAAATTTCGACCTTGGATTATCGTGCATACAGAAAATTTTGATGAAAAGGCCGATGCAATAAAAAGGGAAAAAGAGTTGAAGTCTGCCCGAGGACGTCGATTGTTTCGATCTCATATTTTGGGACAGTAGCTCGCCGGGCTCTTATCCGCCGGCTGGTGGACGTTGGTTCTCGCATAGCGATCCCTTCGGGAGAATCCTACCCCCGCCACTTTAGAAAAGCCTGATCGTATATAGCGGTCAGGCTTTTTTTGTTTATAGGTAGGTTAAACAAATCCAGACGCTGTTGTTGCGAAGCAGTTTTTCGCGGTTACATGGTGTCCAATATCACTCACATATCTCTTGTATATCTTTCTTTTCCCGAGTTCGACACTGGGACACCTAAGTATTCAATTATGGAGTTAGCACAACTTTCACGCAGCTATCTTTCTTATCTCTGAATAGTTTATAGGCTTCCGGTGCATCTTCCAGTTTAAGCTGATGAGTTATGATGAATGACGGATCAATTTCATCATTGGCGATTTTTTCCAGTAGTGGCTTTAAGTAATGTTGCACATGAGTTTGTCCCATTTTGAATGTTAGTGCTTTATTCATGGCACTGCCGATTGGAAAAGCGTTAACGGGTCCTACATACACTCCCGGTATGGATATTGTGCCGCCTTTTTTACAGCACTGGATCATCTGCTGCAGTACGTAGGGTTTTGCAACATCGAGATGTGCTTTTCCCATTGCTTTATCTTTGATGCTGCGAATCGTGCTTCCACCGTGAGCTTCCGCCCCTACAGCATCGATACAGCAATCCGGGCCCCGTCCATCCGTCATCGCCATCAAGGTTTCATAAATTTCAGAAGGATCCGTTGAATGGATGATTTCAGCATCGCACATCTCTTTTGCCATTTTTAATCTTTCCGGAACTCTGTCTATGGCAATAACCCTTTCTGCTCCTAACATCCATGCGCTTTTAATGGCAAACTGACCTACCGGACCACATCCCCAGACGGCAACAATATCACCAGGTGTGATATCTGCATTTTCAGCAGCCATGTATCCTGTTGGAAAAATATCTGAAAGAAACAGAACTTTATCATCTGAAAGAGAGTCCGGTACTTTTACAGGGCCAATATCTGCGTAAGGAACCCGAACATATTCAGCCTGCCCACCTGAAAAACCGCCTAACATATGTGAAAATCCAAACAAACCGGCGGGTGAGTGGCCCATTACTTCGATAGCCTGATCTGCATTGGGATTACTATTATCGCAAAGTGAAAACAAACTTTCACCGCAAAAATGACAGAGTCCGCAAGATATTGTAAAAGGTACAACTACCCTGTCACCTTTTTTTAGTGTCGTCACCTCTTTCCCAACGTCTACAACTTCTCCCATAAATTCGTGGCCAAGTATATCACCCTCTTCCATGGTAGGCATCAAGCCGCTCAAGAGGTGTAAATCAGATCCGCAAATAGCTGTTGACGTAACTTTTAAAATAACATCTCCCGCTTGATGTAATTCAGGATCCGGGACATTGTCTATTCGAACATCGTTTTTTCCATGCCAGCATAAAGCTTTCATTAGTTTTGGGTTTTATTCAGTTTCAAGTTGTATACACCGTGTTTCGTGTTGATGGCAAACATCAATCCGATCGGTATCGGTATCTGTGATAAATCTTCTTTCATAAATGCTCTCTAATCTCAGTATGGATGTTAATGTGAAGATTTGCCACAAAATTTGTGTTACACGATTATCAGTTTTCCTTACAGATGTATAGCCTTGAAATGCACTTTATAAAATTACATGCCATGTGGATTTACGAATCGCAGCGAATTTGAAAATCATTACTTCATGGTTTGTGGATCCCATCGGCGGTTGAATTCACAAGCCGCCTTCATTTTTTCAACATAATTCGTGACCAAAAAAAAAGCCGATCCTGTTGAGGAATCGGCTTTTTTAAATTGTTTATTTATTTATGTGATTAATTCACATCCCACCAGAGCCTGGTATCCGGTGTGTCAGGGCCCTGTGCAGAAACAGCTTCATCGTAGTTTTCTTCGTTAATCTGCGATTCAGATGTTGGGTACGCCTGTCTTCTGGGGATTTCACCACTTTGGTTCAGTGGGAAATCGTGTGGCTCGAGCTCAGGATATCCAAGTCTTCTCCATTCTGCCCATGCTTCGTATCCGTTTGGATAAAGTGCCACCCATTTCTGAGTTCCAATTTTCTCCATCCAGCTACCGGAGTCGTAAGCGACTTCCGGGTTAGTTACGTAGTTCTGGAAGTCGCCTTCATCATATACATCCCACTGATTCCAGGAGGCTTCAATCGCATCCAGATAATAGGTTTCTGCATCACCAGAGATCCAGCCTCTTTCAGCAGCTTCTGCCATGGCAAAATGAAGTTCTGAGACTGTAATTATGGGAAGTGGTGCATCTTGTGCACGAATGGCCATACCGGGGAATGAAATAGACGCATTGGTAATATCTCCGGGATTCTCTACTGAATAAGGCATCCCCCTGATATTATCAAATGTAATCTCTTCACCCTCGGTATAAAAGTCCGGAGCCGGATCACCATATCGTAACACACGGTGATCATCCAGATCTATCATGTAGTCTGCAAGTACATCAGAAAGGGCATAATCTGTACGCGTTATGAACCGTGCAAACCATGGATTCTGATTGGCTGCTTCCGCAAGATGCGGATACATCACATCTTCCGTGATCACTCCGCTGTTGATTGCATCAGCAAATTCTGTAGCCGCAAGACCAGACTGATTGGTATCAGCCATGCGAAGGGCCACTCTTGCGCGAATACTGTTTGCGAATATCGCCCAGGCATCCATATCCCCATTAAAGATGATATCGCCATTCACGCCAGCTCCCCCATCCATTTGATCTACGGCTTCATTCAGTTCATTTATGATATCCAGGTAAATGGCTTCCTGGGAATCATATGAAGGGCTGAAGTTTTCGCTGCCCTGGAGTGCATCAGAGTAAGGGAGCATTCCCCATCGATCTGTCATCATATGGTAATAGTATGCCTTCAGAATTCTTGCAACGGCTAACTGATTGTTGTTGCTTCCGCCTGAAAGGGCATCATCCCTTGTCTCTTCATTTGTATTCAGGTCAATGATGGTTTGCAGATCCATCAAAGGCCCGGTATACCATCCGTTAAAATTGGATGTGGTCGTAGAGTACCGGGAATCGTCATCATATTGGGTTTCTGCCATATACTGAACCCAAAGGTTCCCGATTACGGCCCCGGAAACACTGCTAAGATCGCGCTGAACATTTGTAAGAAGCAGTTCGGTTCTCACCTGTGACGGATTGTTGGGGTCCACATTCAGACTCCCAAAATCATCACAAGCAACCAGCAGCAGAATACCTGCTGCTATCGCAACTGCTTTACTTATTGTTGGTTTAAGAATATTCATAATAATATATGTTTATAAGATTTTTAGAAGCTCAAATTGATATTAAAACCAATTGTTCGTGTTGGTGGCAGTCCGCCGCCTTCCCAGAATGCAAAACCGTTTGCATTATTCTGAATGATGGATGGATCAATACCGTCAACGCTGGAGTAGAGCAGAAATGCATTCTGAATATCAAGTGAAACACTGGCCCGTTGCAGCGGCAGATTCGCAAGGAATTCTGAAGGCAAATTGTAGGTCAGTTTGATTTCACGAAGTTTGAGATAGCTTGCATCATAAATCCACTCCTCTTTTATATTAAACATATATGGATAGTGCAATGACGCCTGGTAAAGGTATGCCACTTCATTTCCATCAGGATTCACCCCTTCAACAAGTACACCTCCTGAATTTGAAGCCGCATCGTTGAGCGGTACGAATGCAACAGCTTCGCCTGCAGAATTAACTACGGGGTTACGCAGCGGGTTTCCAAGCGTATTGTTTCCAACAGTTTCTGCTCCCAGTCCGGAGTATGCATTGAACATTTTTGTAAGACTGTAGAACTGCCCGCCTTTTTGGTAATCGAAGAATGTTCCAAGTGAGAAGTTTCTGTAGTTCACATCCATTCGGAATCCACCTGTCCAATCCGGTAAAATATTCCCAAGATCTTTGTTGGTTTCAATTGCATACCGGCCATTGTCGTTTACGATACGCTGTCCGGTTTCTTCATGGATTGCAAAACCACCATATCCGCCGGTAGTTACAATATTACCCCACTCACGACCTTCTTCAGCATACAGAGCTGCACCGAAGAATCCGCTTTCAAGCAATCGGGTTGTAATGCCTTCTGCAAGTTCATCAACCTGTGCGTTCGAGGTTGCCCAGTTTAATCCAAGATCCACATTCCAGTTTTGGTTTTGAAACACAGTGGAACCGAGCGATACTTCCCAACCGGTTGTTGTAAATTTACCTGCATTCACAACAGCCTGGCTAAATCCGGCAGCACCAGGAACCTGCAAACTAAGAATTTCATCTTCGCGAATAGAATTGAAATAGTTTACATCGGTTCTGAGATTACCGTTAAAGAACCGTAAGTCAATTCCAACCTCATAATCTGTTGAGATTGCCGGACGAAGCTGATTGTTGTTCAGCGTGTTCGGTACGGTCTGAGTCGGATTATTCCCATATGGGGTACTTGTGCTAAAGGTCTGGAAAATCTGGTATGGATCGAGATCGTTTCCAACTTGCGCTAACGACGCCCGCAGTTTACCAAATGATAATACATCCTGATTTGCAAAAACATCGAACTCAGTAAACACCAAACTACTGGAAAGGCTATAGTAGAGGTAAGAGTTATCATTAGCAGGTAGAGCTGAAGACCAGTCATTTCTCACAGAACCTTCAAGGTAAATCAGATCTCTGAAACCAACGGTTAAGTTACCATAGAGGCTTCTTACATCTTTTTCAGACTTGAAATTTGAAACATTTGGTCTGTCGATGGATGCATCAATGTTATAGAAGTTTGGTGTTGAGAGTCCACCCGCTGTCTGCTGAATCAGTGAACTGTATCGTTCCTGTCTTATATTGGCCCCTAAATAGGTATTGAAAGAGAAATCTTCATAATTCTCTTCAAACTGAAGTCCGGCTTCATAGTTTACTTCACGCCGTGTTCGCTGGGCAATGTAAAACCAATCCTGCTCAAGTCCACCAGACGCAATTCTATCTTCTGCAGTAAAACTGTACGTATCCAGGTGCAGCTTACCGATCAACTCAAGATTGTCCAGCACATTATAGGAAAGAGAGTAGTTCCCAAAAATTCTGTCTCGCGAATCAGTTGAAGTATTTTCATTGATGGAGAAGAACGGGCTATCCCAATAGAGTGGTCTGAGGTCGGTATTCGACCGGATATTCCACGAGGTTGGAGTTCCGTCTGCGGTTCGGTATTCACGGAGCATGTCCATATTAAGCTGTCGCTGAAACCACTGATTGAACGACTGCATCGGGTTTCCCTGAGCCGGAGAATAACCTTGCGCCGGCCGGCCTTCACCGCTTGTATTCACGTAATTGAATGCAACACGTGAATTAAACCTATCGGTGTGCGATAATGCTCCGTTAAAGTTTATAGCAGTTCTATCAATTTGTGAATTTGGAATTACTCCATTGTGTGTCGTGTGGTTTAATGCAGCGCGAAAAGAGCTGTTTTCTGATCCGCCTGTAATAGCCAGTGAATTGGACAAACGTACACCTGTATCAAAGAACTCCCGAACATTGTCCGGTTGAGGATTCAGGGCTACTTCACGGCCATAATCACTTTGTCCGTCTCCTGTAAAATCGTGATCAAACCATGACCACCAGGGGCGATACATCCGGCCATCCATTCGGGGGCCCCAGCTTTCATCAGCTGCGTAGTTTAATCCGTTATAGGTTCCTCCGGTTACGGGATCCGTATACTCAATAAAGTTCTGATTGTATCCGCCGGCATATTCATTTTGATAATCGGGGAGCAGACTCACATTTTCAAAATAGGTACTGTTTGAATAATCTACCTGGATTCGCTGAGCTTCTCCCATCTGACCGCTTCTGGTTGTTATAAGAACCACACCATTTGAAGCCCGGTTTCCGTAAAGAGCTGATGCAGCCGCACCTTTCAGTACTGAAATCGATTCAACATTTTGGATATTTAAATCAGACATCAGATTTCCAAGGTCACGACCCCGGGCATTTCCACCGCCTGATATCAAAAATGAGCTGTTATCCATGGGTGTACCGTCAATCACAAAAAGAGGCTGGCCATCCGAAAGTCCGTTTGCACCACGAATCCGGATACGCTCTGAACCGCCGATATTTGCTCCGGAAGATCCAACAACCTGGACACCCGAAACCTGGCCTGATAATGCGCCGACAATGTTATTTCTGTCGGTTCGCGAAACCACATCACCTGAAATCTCCTGAATAGAGTATCCGAGTGATCGTTCTTCTCTCTGGACTCCGAAAGCTGTAACCACAACATCGTCTAACAAGCGAAGATCCGGGCTCAGTTCGAACTCAAAGGAAGTGTTGTTTGCATTTACAGTTACTTCTTCCTGAATAGGTCGATATCCAACCGAAGTAATGCGAAACGTATAGGTTCCGTGCTCAACATTGTTGATTTCAAAATATCCATCGAAGTTGGCAGCATCACCACGTTGCAATTCTACTATGTAGATATTTGCCTGCGGGACTGGCTCACCTGTCTCCGAATCCGTTATCGTGCCTGATATGTTGCTCGTCTGTGCAAAAACGAACGGGACCGAAATCAGACTCACGGCCGTGAAAAGAAGTAGCTTCTTCAGCATATGGTACCTCTAAATTACTTATGATTATAGTTACAATAGATTGACGGCATAATTGGAAAACTTGCGTAACTACCTTCCAGAAGTGCATTGTATTTTATCCCGGATAAATTAGTCTTTTCGCATATTTTTTATCTTATACCGTCCCATCACCAATGTTAGTGCTTTTTAACAACTATTTAAAACTAATTTTTTATCTCAATTCAGAACAGGCCATATCTAATCAAAAAAAGCGTTTACATTCTGACAAATATTTCTCATATCCAATATCATACCCTGCTTTTTCCAGACTACAGAGAGTTACATCAAGACCTCCCCCACAAACCAGATAAAAATTAAATCGATAGCTTGTATCTTACATGACTTTTTACTGCCATTTGCTACTCTATCCTAAAATGATGCTTATCATCTTCTTTAAACTTGATCCGCTTCCCCTAAAATCTTTCAAAATTCTCTGTCGCCCCTCCAACTTCTATTCGCTATCTTAGGGTTGTAAATTTTTATTAAATGTAACTGCATGACATCTACAAAAGACGCAATCGCACTCGAAAACAAATATGGTGCCCACAATTATCATCCGCTGCCGGTTGTACTCTCAAAAGGTGATGGAGTCTATGTGTGGGATCCGGAGGGAAACCGGTATTTCGATTTTTTATCCGCGTATTCAGCGGTAAATCAAGGCCATTGCCATCCCGCCATTATCGGGGCACTCAAGGAGCAGGCAGAAACACTCACGCTGACTTCACGTGCGTTTTATAACGATGTGCTGGGGCCATATGAAAAATTTATCACCGAATATTTCGGGTTTGATAAAGTTCTGCCAATGAACACCGGGGCAGAAGGTGTGGAAACGGCTATCAAAATCTGCCGGAAATGGGCCTACGAAAAGAAAGGAATCCCTGAAAACGAAGCGAAGATTATTGTCTGCACAAATAACTTTCACGGGAGAACTACAACGATCATCTCCTTTTCGAATGATACAGATGCTCAGAAAAATTTCGGCCCCTACACTCCGGGTTTTATAAAAGTTGAATACAACAATATTGATGATCTTGAAAGCGCACTGCAGGATGATTCGGTTGCAGGTTTTCTTGTTGAACCGATACAGGGTGAAGCCGGTGTGATGGTACCTGATGAAGATTATCTTTCAAAGGCGAAAGCTTTGTGCCATAAGTACGATGCTCTTTTTATTGCGGATGAAATTCAGACCGGCATTGCCCGAACCGGCAGCCTGCTTGCGGTTTGCGGAGATTGCACCTGCGAAAACCACTGTGAACGGCAGCCTGAAACGTATGTAAAACCAGATATTCTAATTCTTGGAAAAGCACTGTCAGGCGGAGTGTACCCGGTATCAGCGGTGCTGGCTGATCAAGAGGTAATGGATGTCATCAAACCGGGTCAGCACGGGTCAACTTTCGGCGGAAATCCCCTGGCAGCAAAAGTAGCGATAGCGGCGCTGAATGTCGTCCGGGATGAAAACCTGGCTGTAAACGCACGTAAGCTTGGAATTCAGTTCAGAAATAAAATGAACGAACTGAAAGAGAAATCGAAGTTAATCAATACGGTTCGCGGCAAAGGCCTTCTGAACGCAATTGAAATTAATGACAGCCCAGGAAGCAGTACGGCGTGGGATATCTGTGTGAAACTGAAAGAAAATGGGTTACTTGCAAAACCGACACACGGAAATATCATCCGGTTTGCCCCTCCGCTGGTGATGACCTCCGAACAGCTTGATGAATGCATCAAAATTATAGAAAAAACAATTCTTGAGTTTAATCGCTCCTGAACTTCTCTTCTAATCTTCCAATTTTAAACAGGGCATTTTTTTATGCCCTGTTTTCCATTTCTAAAAAACAGGCTTTCAGAACAACCGGCCGGAATTACTCTCCTCACATCTGCCGGAATTCTGAATTTTAAATCAAAATTGCTGCCACTCACGATTTTATGGGAACGATCTCTTTTCACCGGAAGTTTATTCGATAGTTCTGAAAATATCTGACTTTTTGGAACCCTAACTTTTAGCGGTTTTCAAATTTTCAGAACAGTTCTCTGAAATCCTTTCTCACAAATATATGTGTGAAGGTTGTCAGGATTCACTGTAACCCCAACTTAACCCCAATCCTATGAACCGTATATTTACGTTTCTAAGTTACTTTACGTCTGCTTTTTTAGTGATGCTGGTAGCGGTTTCAAGTGCATTTGCACAAGACGAAACCGCGAATCTCCAAATCATCCATAATTCACCAGATCCTGCAGTTTCCACTGTAGATATCTTTGTGAATGGTGATGAATTCCTAACCGGTGTTGATTTCCGCGATGCCACTGCATTTACCGAAGTACCCGCAGGAGTGGAACTGAATATTCAGATCGCCCCCGCCGATGCCGGAATTGAGAACGCCGTCGGACCCTTCACCTACACCCTCGATGAAGATGGATACTATATTGTTGTCGCATCAGGTGTTGTAGACGAAGCTGAGTTTCCCGATGCTGCCGGATTTTCTCTTGAAGTCTACGGAGCCGGTCAAACCGAAGCTTCTGACCCAACGATGACCGACATCAACATTCATCACGGCTCACCGGACGCACCCGCTGTGGATATCTATCTCACCCAGGTTGAAGATGGCGCAGCTGTTCCTAACCTCGCATTCCCTGAGTTCACAGGTTATGTACCGCTCAGCCCGCAAAATGAGATTGTAGGAATTGCAGGCGCCGGCGGTGATGTGCTGGTTGAATTTGAAGCACCGCTCGCTGACCTCGGCCTTGAAGGCAGCGCATTAGTTGTACTCGCATCCGGATTTTTTACTGAAGAGTATGCGAGTTACGGAAACAGTTTTGGAATACTGGCTGTTCTGCCTGATGGCACAACGGTTCTGCTTGATGCAGTTGAAGAGGAAGATCCAACCGCGAATCTCCAAATCATCCATAATTCACCGGATCCTGCAGTATCCTCTGTAGATATCTTTGTGAATGGTGATGAATTCCTAACCGGAGTTGATTTCCGTGCGGCAACGGCCTTCACCGAAGTACCCGCCGGAGTAGAACTGAATATTCAGATCGCCCCCGCCGATGCCGGAATTGAGAACGCCGTCGGACCCTTCACCTACACCCTCGATGAAGATGGATACTATATTGTTGTCGCATCAGGTGTTGTAGACGAAGCTGAGTTTCCCGATGCTGCCGGATTTTCTCTTGAAGTCTACGGAGCAGGTCAAACCGAAGCCTCCGACCCAGCGATGACCGACATCAACATTCATCACGGCTCGCCGGATGCACCCGCTGTGGATATCTATCTTACCCAGGTTGAAGATGCCGCAGCTGTTCCTAACCTCGCATTTCCTGAGTTCACAGGTTATGTACCGCTCAGCCCGCAAAATGAGATTGTAGGAATTGCAGGTGCCGGCGGTGATGTTCTGGTTGAATTTGAAGCACCCCTCGCTGATCTCGGACTTGAAGGCGGCGCCCTAGTCGTACTTGCATCCGGATTTTTCACCGATTATGCCGGTGAAGATAACGGATTTGGCCTGTTAGCCGTTCTGCCTGATGGCACGACGGTTCTGCTTGATGCAGTTACGGATGCCGATATGGCAAATGTACAAATCATTCATAATTCGCCGGACCCAGCAGCCGCATCTGTTGACGTTTTTGTGAACGGTGAGCTGACGCTTCCGGGTGTAGAATTCAGAACAGCAACTCCATTTTTAGAACTTCCCGGAGATACGCCGCTTGATATTGTGGTTTCACCGGAAGATGCCGGCATCGAAGCAGGTATTGAGTTTGCAGGAGTTGAGTTCACCTCAGGCTGGAGCTATTACGTAGTTGCAACCGGCGTGCTTGATCCTTCAGCATTTGCTGATAATCCAGATGGCGTGGATACTGGATTTTTCCTGGATGTCATTCCTAACGCATCAACAACCGCTGCAGATGAAAATGAATTCGAGTTCCTTTTATACCACGGTTCTCCTGATGCACCTGCTGTTGATGTAGCTGCACGTGATGTTGCTCAGCTTGCGGATGGATTCTCATTCACCGATTACACAGATGATTACATCAATGTGCCAGCCGGTGAATATGTAATTGACATTTTTGCCGCAGGCGGTACTGAACCTCTTGTATCTTTTGATGCAGATGTGTCCACTCTCGCAGGAAGCACCGGTGTTATTCTCGCCAGCGGATTCCTGAATCCGTCAGCAAATAACGACGGTCCCGCATTTGGTGGTATTGTAGTTCTGCCTGATGGAAACGTAATTGAACTCGGAGTTGCAACAAGTAACGAAGAGGTTTCAGACATCCTGCCGGGAAGCTTTGAACTCAATCAAAACTACCCGAATCCTTTCAACCCCACAACAACAATCAGCTATGCGTTACCTGAAGCTTCCAATGTAAGAATCGAAGTATTCAGTGTAACCGGACAGCAAGTGGCTACCGTGGTTGACACCCGCCAGAGCGCAGGGCAATACAATGTATCATTCGATGCAAGTGCCCTCTCAAGCGGTGTCTACCTGTACAGAATCCAGGCTGATAACTTTACGCAAACCCGCAGAATGACGCTGATTAAGTAATTTCTTTCAGCATTTTTACGGACCAATTTACAAAACCCGGCAACTTCAGTTTTATTTACTGAATTGCCGGGTTTTTTTATTTCGGGATTTGATGGTGTAAATCTACTCCTATCTTCACTAAAGTTAAATTTGATTGCAAAAACCTGCTATTTGGAAGGCTCAAAGGACTAATTCAATCCAAATCAGCGATTTTGATTTTTGCCGGTTCTGTTTGTTATCATTATCATAGTAATATTTTCGCGATTCAATATAATAATCAAACGGAGCTCTATACTGATGATATCCCCCCAAGATGTTCGACCGACCCTGCAAAAACATATACTGGCAGACGGTTTTGAAATTGTTCTCGATCTGAAAAAAAGTAAAGGCGCCTATCTCCACGATTCGGTTACCGGTAAGAAGTATCTCGATTTCTTTACGTTTTTTGCATCCAATCCGCTGGGAATGAATCATGACCGATTGGCTGAAGATCCCGATTTTGTTCAAAAACTGGGTCAGGTTGCCATTAATAAACCGTCCAATTCTGATGTCTATACAGAAGAGATGGCCCATTTTGTGGATACATTTTCACGGGTCGGCATCCCGGATTACATGCCGTATACCTTTTTTGTTTCCGGAGGAGCCCTTGCCGTAGAAAATGCCCTTAAAGTGGCGTTTGACTGGAAAGTGCAGAAAAATTTTGAGAAAGGTTACAGGCACGAGAAAGGGCACAAAGTTCTTCATCTCGACAAAGCGTTCCACGGCCGCAGCGGGTATACGCTCTCGCTTACCAACACCGATCCAAAAAAAGTAAAATATTTCCCGAAATTCGACTGGCCAAGAATTCACAATCCAACCGTCAGCCACCCGCTGGATGAAACCAGTCTTGAGGCAGTGAAGAAAGAAGAACAAAAATCTCTCGCCCAGGCACGGCAATATTTTGAAATCTATAAAGATGACATCGCCTGTATTCTGCTTGAACCGATCCAGGGCGAAGGCGGCGACAACCATTTCAGAACCGAATATCATCGTGAACTGCGAAATCTGGCTGATGAATATGATGCACTGCTGATTTACGATGAGGTACAAACCGGGGTTGGACTTACCGGGAAATTCTGGTGCCATGAGCACTACGTAAAACCCGACATCCTCGCTTTCGGTAAAAAAGCACAAGTTTGCGGAATTCTTGCATCCGACAGAGTTGATGATATCGACACAAACTGTTTTCACGTCTCCTCACGTATCAATTCCACATGGGGAGGAAACCTGGTGGATATGGTTCGGTTTGATCGTATTCTGGAAGTGATTGAAGAGGATAAACTTGTTGATCACGCCGCTGAAACAGGTGAATATCTGCAACAAAAAATTTCAGATTGGGCCGATAGCTCCGAACATCTATCCAACCCCAGGGGTAAAGGACTTTTCTGTGCTATCGATCTGCCGGATACGCATTCCCGGGATGCCGTTTTAAAAGAGGCCTTAAAAAATGGATTGATGATCCTTGGCTGCGGCACAAAAACCATCCGGTTTCGACCGCCGCTCACCATTCAGAAAGATCAGCTTGATGAGGGAATGTCAATTTTGCAAAAGAGTTTTACCACTTCACTTGCAAAATGCCCTGTTGCGGAGTAACATAACAGGTAAGTATCTACTGTGGCATCAAAAGTCACAAGATCTTCAAAACAGTGAGGCTGTCCAAAAAGCATGAACTGAATTCTCAGAACCTAAATACCTTAAGTAGGCTATGAATGTTTTATTGAGCTCCCCTCCATATGAAGTGTTTTTGCGACATAGGGAGGGGCCGGGGGTGGGTCAAAAAGATCAGGTGCTCAAGTTTAACTCAAAAATTTGAATTAATTTGGCGCTGATTAATAAAAATCCACTTTTTGGACAGACTCACTACACAATATTTTAACGATGACATCACAATGCTATCACATAACCAAAAGCGAGAACCATGTCCTATATTAATCTGAATAACGATCTGCCGGGAATTGTCGGTTTGATGACATACAGCCCGGAAACGGCTAAACCGCTCAATGAGCTGGCCGAAATCCTTTTACGAGGGCCATCAACACTTACTTCTGCCGAACGGGAAATGATTGCTTCGTATGTCTCTCACCGCAATGAGTGCCATTTTTGTCACTCTTGCCACGGCGCGGCTGCAGCACACCACCTGGATGGAGATTTGGATCTTCTGGACGATATCAAAAACGGGTTTCAGAAAACGGAAATCTCAGACAAGCTTCGTGAACTGCTCAATATTGCCGGAAAAGTGCAGATTTTAGGCAATAAGGTAGAGGAGAAAGATATCGAAGCTGCACGGAGTGAAGGAGCAACAGACCGTGAAATCCACGATACAGTTTTGATTGCGGCCGCCTTTTGCATGTACAACCGTTACGTTGACGGACTCGGAACGTGGGCGCCGGAAGATAAGGAATCGTACGACGAAACCGGCCGGATGCTGGCTCACGAAGGATATGGTAGTTCGATCTGACTCGGGGGCGGGGTAAGAACCTCGTCTGCACTCTGTATCTGCGGACCGAGGATTTATTTTGAACCTGAGTTCGATTCTTAAATTTTTCGTATATCAACAAAAACAGTCCAAAAAGGGCGTTAGTTAATTTAATTCGTCAATAATTATGTCATGCCGGACTCCGATCCGGTATCTCCTGCCTTGATAAGGACGTGAGATCACGTCCCGAACGCCTTCGGGATGCGAGATGACGCCCTTTTTGGACTGTTTTTGACATTTTTAAATAGAACTCAGGTTTTGAGTATCACTGTAGTTAGCAACTCTGCCAGGAATCCTCGCAAAAAAGCGCTCGGCTACTCTGGCAGGTTGCGCAAATGCCACATAGTGATCCCCTCGGGGCAGCCGTCAACCGGGGTTTAGACCATTTGGTGAGATTCCGGCTGAATCACTATTTCGTTAAGCACTGATTGCGCCGGTTGTGATGCTGCATAGTAGACCGCTTTTGCGACCTCTTGCGGGCTTAGCATCTTATCTTTCTGAACCCGCATATCTACATTCGGATTATCCCAGAACTCCGTGTCGACTCCGCCAAGATAGAGGAGTGAAAATTTGATATTTCCGCGTCGCTGCTCTACAACCAATGCTTTTGTAAATCCTGTCACCGCATATTTTGATGCGGAATAGACCGAGGTGTTTTTCATTACAGCTTTGCCAAGAATGCCGGGAAACATAATGATGCGTCCTTGTTTATCTGTGGCCATGTATCGCATTACCGCCTGTGTAACAAGAAATGTACCAAACACATTTACGTCAAATACTTCTTTGGCGTGATCGGGTTTGATATCGAGCACCGGCTGGATCAGGCCTACCCCAAAAGCGTTTACCAAAACATCAATCTGCCCAAGATCTTCGTGCACCTCTCGTGCCATAGCAGAAACCGAGGCCAGGTCAGTGACGTCCACTTCAATCACAAAAGCTTCTCCTCCTGAATCGTTAATCTCTTTCGCTTTATCATCTGCTTTTGAGCGATCGCGTGCTGCCAGTACAACTTTGGCTCCGGCTTTGGTGAATAGATCAGCAGATGCCTGGCCAATTCCACCCGATCCGCCTACAATCAATACTACTTTATCATCCATAATGGTTCTGTAAATTCCTTCGCGGTATCAACACATTTTTCAATTTTGATACCGCATCATTTCAATTCTTTGTTCATCGAAACAAGGAAATGGTGATGAGAATCGTTCGCGAAAATCGCCTGGTTATGAAACAGAATATCTCTACTGCCCCATCGCTTTTGGAATCACAGACTCATAAACTTCTTTCAGCTCTTCAACCGGAGTTTCAACGAATTCGTCGATGATCAGCTTTTTACCACCCACAACACCGAGCTCATCATACGGCAGATCGTGTTTATCAAAAAACACCTCGAGAGAGCGTGCATCGGACCTCGGTACGGTAACTACCACACCAGATTGCGCCTCACTGTAGAGTACGTCGATGATCGACCCGTTCAGTTCTTTGACAGAAACATTCGCCCCGATTCCGGAGAAGATTGCCATTTCAGCAAGGGTAACCGCAATACCTCCGTCAGAAATATCGTGGGCCGCATTTATTTTTCCGTTTTGGATTGCATCAAGCAAAATCTTCTGCAGCTTTACTTCAAACTCAAGGTCAAGCTCAGGGGCATCTCCTGAAGTAATTCCGTGAACGGTTTTCAGGTATTCACTGCCGCCAAGTCCGTGGCGCCGGCTTCCAATATAATAGACAATATCGTCGCTGTTTTTAAAACCGGGCGTCATGATATGTTTTTCAACATCTTCAACAATGCCCAGCATACCGATAACCGGTGTTGGGAAAATCGCACCGTTAGGGTTTTCATTGTAGAGACTTACATTTCCGCCGGTTACGGGTGTATTCAGCGCCCTGCATGCGTCTCCCATTCCGCCAACCGCCTCCCGAAATGTCCAGTATACTTCAGGCTTGTAGGGATTTCCAAAATTGAGACAGTTAGTAATAGCCACCGGTTTGGCTCCGCTGCACACCACATTGCGGGCTGATTCTGCCACCGCAATCTGCCCGCCGCGCCGCGGGTTCAGGTAGACATATCGCCCGTTGCAATCGGTTTTAACCGCAAGACCTTTATTGGATCCCTTGATGCGAATCACACCGGAATCTGAAGCACCGGGAGCATTCACTGTATTGGTTCGCACCATGGTATCATACTGTTCATGTACCCATCGTTTGGATGCGATATTCGGAGCGGATAACAGTGATTTCAATGTTTTGTTATGATCTTTCGGATGCGACAAAGTGGAGAAATCAAATGACTGAACTTCATCCAGGTATTTGGGGCGTACCGCTTCCCGTTCATATTGCGGTGCACCGCCGCCAAGCACGAGAGAATCCGCGGGAATATCGGCCTTCACTTCACCATCTTTCAGGTAGGTTACTTTATCCCCTTCAACCACTTCACCAATGACAACAGCGTTTAGGTCCCATTTTTCGTAAACGTCAATTACTTCCTGTTCCCGTCCTTTTTCCGCTACCACGAGCATGCGCTCCTGGCTTTCGCTGAGCAGCAATTCGTAGGCCGTCATTCCATCTTCCCGCATTGGAACTTTATCGAGATCGAGACGCATTCCCTGTCCTCCCTTTGCGGTCATTTCGGATGAAGAGCATGCAATTCCGGCTGCTCCCATATCCTGCATCCCCACAACGGCGCCGGTTTTCAGCACTTCAAGGCTCGCTTCAAGAAGAAGTTTTTCAGTAAACGGGTCACCAACCTGAACACTTGGCCGTTTGGCCTCACTCTCTTCGCTGATCTCTTCCGATGCAAAGGTTGCACCATGAATACCATCGCGGCCTGTACTTGCACCTACAATAATCACCGGGTTCCCGATCCCTTCAGCAATTGCAGAAGCCGTTTCGCCCACTTTTACCAGACCAATACTCATCGCATTTACAAGAGGATTTCCCTCGTACGCTTCATCAAAGCAGACTTCACCGCCTACAACCGGTACTCCAAATGAATTTCCATAATCGGAGATTCCGCGAACCACCCCGTCGAGCAGATATCGAACCCGGGGTTCATTCATCGATCCAAACCGAAGTGAGTTCAGGGATGCAACCGGACGCGCTCCCATGGTAAAAATGTCGCGATGAATTCCGCCCACACCGGTAGCCGCTCCCTGGTACGGTTCAATCGCTGAAGGGTGATTGTGACTTTCAATTTTAAATGCGCACGCGAGTCCGTCGCCAATATCCACAAGTCCGGCGTTCTCCTCACCTGCATCAACAAGAAGCTGAGGGCCGCTACGGGGCAGTTTTTTAATTTCGAGAATGGAGTTTTTGTAGGAGCAGTGTTCACTCCACATCACGGAATAGACACCCAGCTCAGAAAAGGTTGGGATCCTGCCGAGATACGATTTGATCATTTCAAATTCTTCCTCGTTCAGGCCGTGTTCAATAGCAAGTTCGAGCGTTACTTCCGGTTCGTGTACCTTCGTTTGAGACATTGAGTGAGAACTATTTTCGATTTCTTTTATATCATCGTAAAATACGAATTCTCACTCTACTTTTCCCCTTCGATTCTGAGGATTTTCAAACTGAAGTGCTGAAAAAGAGTAAATATCTTTAGCACACCGCCAAATAGAGTATCCGTTCATTTTCACCCACCCCGTCCCCCATAAGCGCTAACTTAAACAAATATAGTAGTGTTTGATACAGTTTGGCTGTCCAAAAAGAGCGTCATACCGGACTTTGATCCGGTATCTCCTGCATTTATTAGGGTAGGAGATCCCGGATCGGGGTCCGGGATGACGAAATAGATAACTTTTCTACAATACTACGCTCTTTTTGGACAGTCCCAGACATTTTGAAACAATAATTAAAGTGTTCACGATTTTAAGTTAGCGCTTATGCCCCCGACCCCTCCCTATGTCCCAAATACACTCCATATGGAGGGGTGTTCAATATTATATTCACAGTCTTCTTAAGATATTTCGGTTTTGTACACTCCGTTAATGCTTTTTAGGAGAGCATCTATCAGAACGATCAGATCAGCTTAAGATAGCGCTGTAGTTCGGGGAATTTGCTGAACTTGAAATCAGGCTCGACTTCTGTTTCTTCTTCCCCCACAACGCCGGTAAACCAGGCTGTTTTCCAGCCGGCATTTTTCCCGCCAATCACATCCGATGAGTGTGAATCACCAACATATAAAATCTGTTCTCTCTCCACTCCCGCAAGTTCAGTAGCGTGATCAAACACCTTCGGATGCGGCTTTAAAACACCCAGCTCCTCTGAAATCACCATCTGATTTGTAAAACGGTTTAGCGATAGATTATCAAATTTCAGATGCTGCGTTTCTTTAAAACCATTCGTTATAATACCAACCTTAAATCGTTTGCTGGTCAGTTTTAGCGTCTCTTCTGCCTGATCAACCCAATCCCAGAAATTCCGGTATTTATTCATATAGGTTGTCCCGATCTCTTCGCTATCTTTCGTATCAAGACCGAGCTCTTTCAAGGTATCATGAAACCGGGAATAGTGCAGTTCAATACGGCTGATTTCTCCATCCTGGTACTTTACCCACAGATTGTGGTTCACCACCTGATAGGTTTTGAGCCAGTCTTCCATTGTAACATTCTGCAGTATCGGAAATATAGAATGGATCGCTTCGTGGGATTTTGATTCGGCTTGATTGTGATCCAGAAGTGTGTTATCGAGGTCGAAATAGATGTATTTCAGCGGCATTCAATAGTGTTTATATAATTCCGGAGTTCCTCCTCCGTTCAGAAATGAACACGAATATAACAGATGCAGACTGCCAATCCAACACAGTTGCTTTTCAGAAAAGAAACTGAAGTATGTATGGATAGTGTTATCTCTGTTCAATTTTTGAGTCCATCTCAATTGTACCTTGCAGCGTTCGGTTAACGGGGCATTTATGCGATATTTCCAGAAGTTTATCGAGCTGCTCCTGAGAGAGATCACCCTTAACGATCAGTTCCTTTTCGATTTTGTCAATTTTTGAGTTTTTCTCGTCACAGTCGATACAATCTTCAGCGTGATCTCTAAAATAACGAAGTTCCACAAAGATATCCGTCACCGGCCACTCTTTTCTCTCGGCATACATTCGCAGTGTGATTGCGGTACACGAACCGAGTGACATCAGAAGATAGTCGTACGGATCGGGCCCTTTATCCTCACCTCCGGAGCGTTTCGGTTCATCAGCGAGCAGTTCGTGCCGGCCGGCTGATAAAACAGTTTCGTAGTTCTGATCTCCCAGATGGATGTGAATAATTTTCTTCTGATTATTTTCGGCCATAGCTCTGTTTATTTATTTTGGAAAAGAATTGAATCGTTTACTGAATGTAAACTGTGAGGCTGAAAAGAGAAAGGCGGGACAGGGTTTTTATTCTATAGGTGGCTCTATACTATTTTGTATAGGTAGCACGAAATCTTGTAATCGCAACAATTACTTTGGCCTGTTACTTTTTTCTGGAAAAAAGTAACCAAAAACCACCGGGCTGTGCCATTGCTCATTCGGAGGTCTCTCTCCGCTATGAGATGTATAAAGCAATGGTCCGCAACTCTCAGAGACAGTTTAAGAGATCCGGCCGGTGTGCTTTATACAAGCAATCTCATACGCTCCGATCAACCTAACCACCTCATTCACACTGCCAAGGCCGGTTAAATCCCAAGATGTAAATTACTACTTGCCAGAAAAATCTTTATTGAGACATAACGTTTGTGCTATCCTTTATTTTTCCCTCAAATTATTTTCGATAGCATATTGAAAACAGCCACCAGACCTGATTTTAAGTGAACTTTTCAATTACACCGAGAGAATTATAAAAATATGAAGCTACCCACACTAATCAACACAGAGTTTTATGAATTATCGAAACTAACTTAGAAATATACTATTCGGCAACTTCATCATCTTTCACGAGGAATTCGAGCTGAAACTTCGTACCGCCCTCTTTGCGTGGTTCGAGTGTAAATGTGCCGCCGAGTTGTTTTACAAGGGCCGTGATAATTTTTGTGCCCAGTGATGAAAGCTGGTCGATATCAAAATCTTCCGGTAGTCCATTGCCGTCGTCTTCAATTTTAAACATAACCTGTTCATTCTCACGGTGCAGGCTGGATTTGATCCACCCTTTATCCCGCCCTTTAAATGCGTGCTTATAGGTATTTGTAATCACCTCGTTGATGATAAGTGAACACGGAACAGCCTGGTTGATATTCAGCTCAAATGGCTCGGTTTCAATCTCAATCTCAATATTTTTATCTGCACTAAATGAGCTGTGAATCGCCTTCATCAGTTTATCTACGATGCGGGAAAATTCAAGCCTGGAAAAGCTGCTCGATTCGTATAGTAATTGATGGATGCTCGCCATGGTTTCAACGCGCAGCATACTGTTATTGAGTTTATTGATAACCTCTTCATTCTCTTCATCAAACACCTGCATTTGCAACATACCGGACACCAGTGCGAGGTTATTTTTTACTCTGTGATGAATTTCGGCTAGCAAAATTTCTTTTTCTTCCAGTGATTCCTGCAGCTCATTTTCTGAACGCTTCCGTTCTGTAATATCCCGTCCGATTGCCACCATATGATCATAGTCACCTGCTTTACTTGCAACCGGCACCATCAGCGTCTGCATCCACAGAGTACTGCCATCTTTCCTGTAGTTGATCACTTCCACTTCACAGGATCTCTTTTCGATGATCGCTTCTCTGATCCTCCCTGCATCTCCCGGATCCGTTTTTTCACCGTGCATGAAATCAATAGTTCTGCCAAGCACTTCTTCGGCACTGTAACCGGTCATGCTGCAAAAACCGTCATTCACATACACAATTTTCGCTTCGTGCGTTTTCCCGGATGTATCGATAATCACAACCGATTCTGCTGTATTTGTGATCACCGATTCGAGTAGTTTTCGGTGCTGATCATCCTTAAGCTTTTCTGTAACATCATTAGCGAGTATCAGCCGGGCATCTCTGTTTTTATAGCTGATTTGATTGCAATCCGTCTCCACCGTAATAATATCACCATTTTTTTTCCGGTGTTTTACATAAACCCCATTGCCTGATACACTCTTGCACGCAGCCTCAGTAATCGGCTCAGCATAAATATCTTCAACAGTCATTGCCAGGAACTCATTTTTTGAGTATCCGTAATGTTTTACCGCAGCTTTGTTGACATCCAGGATTTGTTCTGTGTTAGAGTCGATCAGCCACATCGGTTCCGGACTGAGTTCAAAAAGATCCCGGTATTTTTTTTCTGATTCCTTGATCGTCTCCGAAAAATTACTGCGTTTAATACTGTAAATAATGCTTTTGTGCAGCAGTGAGGGGGAGAGTTCATCCTTCAGCAGGTAGTCGGAAATTCCCCTGGCAAGGGAATTCATACTGAAGTTAATATCCGTGTATCCGGTAAGTACAACGATGGGAATATTCCCGGTATGCTGAATTACACTTTCAATCAGGGCTTCGCCACTTTTATCGGGCAATGAGAGGTCCAGCAGAATGCAATCAAAGTTATGAATTTCGGTCTTCTCGAATATTTCTTCAGCCTCTTTATAGGTTGCCGCATGAACAATTGAAGGGAATCGAAACTGCTCGTTCAGATATTCTTCAACCAGCGTGTAGTCTCCCCTGCTATCCTCAATGACAAAAAATGTATATCTCTTTTCACGCTGATCCATAAAAAATAATCCTAACGTCTCGACGGAAGTTTAACAAGCTGTATCCAGAATTTTTCAATTTTGGTTATCGTATTCAAAAAATCGTCTACTTCAACCGGTTTTGTTATATAGCAGTTTGCATGATTTTTGTACGACATTACAATATCCTGTTCTGCAGATGACGTTGTAAGCATCACTACAGGTATGTGTTTTAAATCTTCACTGTTTTTAATGTGGGCCAGTACTTCATGCCCATTTTTTCTTGGAAGATTTACATCGAGTAAAATGAGGTCCGGTTCAGTTACGTCAGCATATTCGTTTTTTCGTTCAAGATAATCGATCGCTTTTTCACCATCTTTCACAGTAGTGATGGTGTTGATCACGCGAGCTTCTTCAAACGCTTCCCTGATTAAAAAAATATCGCCTTCATTATCTTCGACAAGTAAAATGTGTACAGGATCCATACTTCTTCTTCATTCATTTCTATACAACAGTGAAGAGCGGACACACCTTTGTCGGTTATCGGCAATTCACCCGTATTGGTTTAACCTAAAGTTTTGTTCTTTTTTTCTCTAAACCTTAAAGCGGTTAGCAAACGTACCTAAATAAAGCATTTAGCCTGCTATCGTTTGCCGCTTGTTGTACTGCCAAAAGCCATTTCTTTTTTGTACAGCATCAAATACTATTATGGACAATAATTTAATATCGTTTATCAGCAGGAAAAAGGCTACACTCTGCCGGTAATCCGGCGAAAATCTAATGTTTTGAAAACTCAAACATATCCTTTTCTGGAAAACAGATCCGTTCGAAGACCGGTGTAAATTTCAGATGATATCCCGATATTTTTTGCCCTGATACACGTAAATATTCTGCTTGGTTAAGCAGAAAAGCAATGCACGCCATCATTTTACAAGCCCAATATAACAGAGTATTTACGATTCTTTCTTTAGAATTCTATAATTCCGTAAAATCTGTTTTATGCCAAAGGCGATACTTTTTTGCTCTCTTCTGGAAAAGTAAATATGAATGTACTTCCCTCTCCTGGTGTGGAAAATACACGAATTGAACCACCATGCTGGTCTACTATTTTTTTACAGATCGCCAGACCCATACCTGAACCTTTAATTTCGGAATTCGAATGAAGGCGTTTAAACATTAGGAAAATCTGATCCTGATATTCTTCTTCAATTCCGATCCCGTTATCTGAAATTTCAAATTGAACAAATTCTTTTACTTTTTCTGCTGTAATTGTGATTCGGGGTGAACGATCACCGCTATATTTTAATGCGTTTTCAAGAAGGTTTTGAAACAGCATTTTTACCGCAACCGTTACCCCGGTAATTTTCGGCAGATCGCCCTTTTCGATTTTCGCATTTTTTTCTTCCATTACCGGCCTGAGGTACTCGATTACTTGGAGTACCAGTTGATTTGTATCAATTTGGTCCAGTTCACTGTATTTACGGCCGATCCGTGAGTACTCCAGCAATTCATCAATCATAGCACTCATTCTGTTGGCACCGTCTACTGCAAAATGAATATATTTTTTTGCTTTATCGTCCAGTCGTTCGGAGTAGTTATCCTTCAGTAATTGCATAAAACTACCTATCATCCGTAGCGGCTCTTTCATGTCGTGTGACGCAACCATCGCAAAACTTTCAAGCTCCCTGTTTTTATCTGATAGTTTATCAAGTGAAATTTCCAGTTCCTTCTGCTTTACCTCGAGCTGACTTTTGAGCCGTTCCTGTTCATCGATGTTTTTTTGCAGACCGTTAAACAGGCGCGGGATCAGAAGAACCGCAAGCGCACTCAAAATTACAAGATTGCTCGAAACAGCAATCCAGCTTTGAAGGTCATAGAATTGGGTAAGAGGGATATCCCAAAGAGTATAGTATATTGCTACAGCAAAAAAGGTACAGATTGAGATGTTCAGTACCAGGGAAATCACACCGTAAACCCGATCGAGTATCAGCACGGTAAATACGACCAATGCAGCGAGAAACATCATACCGGGACCATAGAGGCCAAGATAAACAAGAAGGGCGATTGAAATATTATAGAAAACCCCAATAAATAGTAGCTTACGAATGTAAACAGGCACAGCCGGTACAAATGCGATAATCAAAAGGCTTAAAATACCGATCAAATCCGCTACAACCAGGTACCATAATCCTTCCAGAACAGCCAGATAAATTCCCGGCACAAAACCGAGTATTCCAAGCGGCAGAATATAGAGAACCGTAGCGGCAAACAGATGATTTCTCCAGTAGTACAAACCACTGCCTAAACCCGGTTCTGTACAGTTTCTGATAACAATTTTTTTATATTTTCGCCAGATAATATCTCCCCTTACTATTTAATTTGGCTGAATTATTCTCAACTGTTGTTCCTCTTAGGATCAATGAACGGAATTTTCACATCATATAGGAGAGCTTTACTAAAGAATATTCATCTCTCATGGTGTGAATGAATGGTTTATTTTAGATCGTCATTTGACAAGTTCTCACCTAGAGATACCTTGGGAAGTGAAAAACTAAACACACTACCTTTTCCATCTTCTGATTCTACCCAGATATCGCCTCCATGCTGTTCCACAATTTTTTTACAGATTGCCAGCCCTATCCCGGTTCCGGGATACTCCTCTTTTGGGTGAAGCCGCTGAAAAATATTAAAGATTTTCTGGCTGTACTCTTTATTGATACCAATTCCATTGTCTTCTACACGCATCACCCATTGATTCGGCTGCTCCTCAGCGGTTATGATAATCCGTGGAGGAACGCCTTCTTTTTGATATTTAAGCGCGTTGTTTACCAAATTGGCCAATAAACGTTTTATTGATGGTTCTTCAGCAACTATTTTCGGCAGATCGTTTGCAATTATTTCCCCCTTTTTTTCTTCGATTGTTTGTTTATTCAGCAGTTTTGTTACCTCTACTACTTCATTCAGATCAACAATCCTTTTTTCATTTTCCACCCTGCCGATTCTGGAAAAATCTAAAAGGTCGAGAATTATCTGCCTCATTCGACGAGCACCATCAGATGCAAAATATATGTACTCCTTCGCCTTATCGTCCAGGTTTTCTCCGTACTTTTTATCCAAAAGAGACAGGAAACTGGTAATCATCCGAAGAGGTTCCTGCAGATCGTGTGATGCCACAAACGCAAACTGTTCCAGTTCTGCATTGGAAACTTCCAGGTCTTTTGATTTCTGCTCGAGATCGCGGTTTAGTTTCTTTAGCCTCTCTTCCCACTCTTTTCGGTCTGAAATATCTTTGAAAAATACAGACACTCCATCGGGTGAGGGATACGCACTAACCTCAAACCACTTATCCAGCGTGGGGTAATACTCCTCGAACGTTGCCGAACACTGCTCATTCATGACCCGATGGTACTCATAATAAAAGTCCAGCTCAGTGGCATCCTTGTAGATATCCCACAAGTTTTTTCCAACAACATTTTCTCTTGGCATTTGAAGAACTTTTTCAGCTTCATTATTCCAGTAGGTCACTGTCCATTCCCGGTTTACTGCAAAAAAAGCATCTCCAATACTCTCAAGGAGCCGGTTTCTCTCTTCGTACGCCTGTTGAATAGCATGTTCTGCCTGTTTGCCTTCAATAGCTGACGCCAGGTTGATTGCGATCGTCTGCAGAAAAGAGATCTCTTCTTCGTTCCACACCCTTTCACTTTCGCAATCCTCAAAGGAGATCACCCCGTAAAATACCCCGCCGGTAAATACCGGAATCATCAGAATTGATTTTACATTTTGAGCCTCTATCGCCCCTTTCAACTCTTCATTACTGACATCAGCCACGCGAACAGAGAGTGGGTTATTCTCTGACAGTACCTGCACGAACTGATCGAGCTGACTTAGCGGCAATTCCCGTATTTTTGATTCCACGGTATCACACGGCCACTTTTCGGACGCCCATTCCAATTCCAATTTCGCAAACAAATCGCCCGAATTTTCGTCCTGCTCATTTTTAAAATAATAAACTCTGTCGGCATCTACTACGTCGGCAAACTTTTCCATGCACTCGAAAAGTGCATCTTTCCAGCTCTCTTTTTTGATCAGCAGTCCATTAAAAAGTGCGATTGTATCGAGCTGGCGTGTTTTGTTTAAAATGCGTTGCTGCCATTCTTTTCGTTCATCTATTTGCTTGAAATAGACCGTAATTCCGTCCTCTGCCGGATAGGCTGATGTTTCAAACCATGATTCTTCAGGGGGGTAATAATATTCAAATGTTTCCGGTTCACCGTTTTCAACCACAACCCTATACTTTTGATACAGTTCGGTCTCCTTTGCTTCAGGAAAAACATCCCAGAAATTTTTCCCCTTCAGATCATCAGCTGATTTGTTCAGCAAATTTTCAGCCTCTTTGTTGAAGTAGGTAATATTCCACTGATCATCGATCGCATAAAACGCATCCGATATACTTTCCAGAATATTCGCCCGCTGTTCAGCTGCTTTTTTACTTGCAATTTCAGCACGTTTCAGCTGATCAACATCCTGGAAACTGCCATATAACCGTTTGAATCGCCCTTCAAGAATTTCAGCCTCCCCGATGACCCGAACCCATTTCTCATTTCCTTTACCTGTTATGATCTGAGCCTCAATATCAAACGGTTTTCCACTGTTCATTAACCCATTCAGGGCTTCTGAAAGAGCTGCACGGCTTTTTCCTTCCTTATAGAAATGAATTGCGTTTTGTAAATCGGGTTCAAATTCGTGAGACACTTCATGAATTTCGTATGTAATATCAGACCAGTAAACTGTTTTATTGGCCTGGTCAACCTCCCAACCGCCGATTTTTGATAAGCTGCTGGCTTGTTCAAGCAGCAGTTCCAATTTTTTTTGTTCGGTAATATCGCGGGCAATACTGTAAACTTTGCCCTCCTCTTCAAAGGTTCTGGTTGTCCATGACACCCAGACAACTTCACCGGATTTTGTAATCAATCGATTTTCAAAATTCGTCTGCCCTTTTCCTGTGGCCAGTGCATCTACCTCCTTTTCCGTCCGAAGGCGGTCATCCGGATGGGTAAATGAAGTAATGGGATGAGAAAGCAGTTCGTCCTGGGTATAGCCAAGCATTCGGCTCATCGCCGGATTCACCCGCTTATAGTATCCGTCCATTCCGGCCACACAAATTATGTCTGGTGAGAAACTGAAGATTCTGCTGAGTTGCTGCTCCAGCTGTTTTCGCTTGATTTCAGACCCAAGGTCATGCCCCAGCTCTTTCAACAAACTTAGATAATACCGTTCTCTTGGCTGATCTTCACGCAGTCCTAACAGAAGTGCACCAATAATTTTTCGATCATGGGTCACCGGAATACAATAGGCGGTTTGTATATCCGTAATTTTTGCAGCATTGCATCTTACAAACTTTTCATTTTCACCAAGATTTCGCCAAAACTGAGTTTCCCCTGTTTGCCAGGTTGTTCCGGGCATGCCTTCACCCTTCCGAAATGAACGATTCCATTTTGATTCCTCATAAAACCTGGCTGCGTCACTTTCCGATCTACGACACCCCTGCAGATCAATAGATGTACCATTCTCATTTAATAGCCATATTTCTGCAATTTTAAAATTCCCAAAAGATATGATCGTATCCAGAACAGCGTCAAAAGTATCGGTAAGAGAATCATGTGTATTAAACTGGCGATTCACATCGGCCTGAAGAGTGTTCAGCAGCTCACGGTTTTTTCTCTCCGTGATATCCCGCTCAATAGCGATAAAATGAGAACATTCCCCATCATTATCGTACACGGGGCTGAAGGAGATATGCACCCAGAACTCCTCTCCATTTTTTTTATAGTTGATCAATTCAACTTCTGCAGATTCTTCATTGGCAATCGCCATTCTTAGTTTTTGCAGCCCATCCCCTTCACTGTTCGGGCCCTGAAGAATACGGGGCGTTTTGCCGATGATTTCATCGCTCCTATATCCTGTCATTTCAGTAAATGCCCGGTTTACATATATCACCTCCGGCCCATCCGGTGCTTCTATCGGGCTGCACGTGGTAATCAGCACAGAATCATTGGCATTGGTAACAACAGACTCCAGCATCGACATCCGGTGCGTTTCCTCTTTTTCCATCGTGATATCCATCACAATTACATCCCAAACGACACTGCCATCTGGCGATTTTTTAGGATTTCCCACTCCACGGTGCCATCTGAGTGTTCCATCCGGGTGATTATATCGCCATTCATCCATCCAGCTGCTCATCGACTTCATTGAAGCATAGATAGATTCTTTGTGCGTTTTCAGGTCATCCTCTGGGTACCGTTCGTAAATTACACTATTATCCTGCAACACCTCATCTGCTGAAATCCCCCAAATTATCTCAGCACCTTCGCTAATATTTATAATTTCTGATGTCCCTTTTCCATTTATTCGAAATCGAAAAACAACACCGGGAATATTATCCGTCAGGCCATGCAGGCGATCCTTCGTTTCTGTTTCATCCGTGCTGTCTGAAATCTGGAGAAGAATTCCCTTTTGATTTGCATCCAGGGCAATATCCGACCTTTTGCAGGTACAAATAATTCTGGAATTGTCTTTGCAAACTCCTTCAGTCTTAATCGGTTCATTAGAATTGACACCCTTGCTGATATCCAGAATATCAACAAGAGATTTATTTGTTAACTCCTGATGTGAATATTTAAATAATGTATACGCTGCAGGGTTGGCGTCCAGAATTTTCTCATCTTCAGATAAAATCAGGCATGCCGTGATAGAGTGTTCAAACAGCGTTCTATATTTATTTTTGTAAGATTGAGACATTAATTAAATAAACACTTTGCTCTTTGGTTGATAGAATTCGAATTCAAAAAGTTAACCCAATATCATAAACCCTATTGTATTCAGTTAAATTTTAGTATTGAAAATATCTTGGGATTTGCCGTTAAATAGTATCTGATTTAATCCTCCAGAGGAATCTCAATCTGTACCATCATGCCGATTTCGAGAGGCTGATAATTTATAGATCCTCCCAAGCGAAATACGCGGCTATTCACATTGATTAGTCCTGCCCCGTGTGAATCTGCCGTTTCGGGATCAAAATATTTTCCATTATCCCGGATTTTTAATATTAACTGATCACCGGTGTGCTCAATGATAATATCTGCATTCGTAGCGCCGGAGTGTTTCGTGATATTCGCACACAACTCCTGCACAATTCTGTATAGGTTCACCTTTACTTTTGTCGGCAGCTCAATATGGTCGGGCAGATGATCTTTCAGGGAAAAATCGATATGGGAAGAGGATGTAAGCTGCTGAACCAGTCGGCGAAGCAGATCAGAAATCGTCATAACATCGAATTCTGCCGACTGCAGGTTGTGTGAAAGGTCACGGGTTTGCAGCGTAGTTTGCTGCATTAATTCGTATAGTTTGTTGATTTTTTCTTTCAGCGAATCTGGATTGTTAATTTCATCCATCAGATTCTGCGTAAACATACCGCAAGCGGCCAGTTGTTGCACAATTCCGTCATGTAACTCCCTGGCCACACGGTTGCGTTCTCGCTCTTCAGCCTGCAGAACATTCTCAATCATTTTTTCCTGAAGATCAATTTTCTCCGTTACATCGTTCAGAAGCATCAATGTGGCAGTTTTGTTTTTAAACTCTATCAAATGTCCGTTTATTTCTGTCAGAAATATTTCGCCATTCTTTTTTTTGTGGCGCCAGATCTGTTTTGGGGGATAATGGGAGTAATCAAAACTATTTCGCCCATTTCCATTAATGGGCCTTTCAAATTTGTTCAGCTGAATATCATTAACAGTCAGGTTTTGGAACTCTTTTTCCCCGTACCCATATTTAAGTTGCGCTTCCGTATTTGAATCAAGAATCTGCCCTGTTTCCGGATCCCAAATCAACATCGGAGACGGGTTATTTTCAAAGAGCTCACGATACCGCTTTTCCGATGCACTCAGTTTTTTATACATCGCATTTCGTTCAATGCTGTACCGAATACTTCTCCAGAGTCCATACGAATCCAGCTTATCTTTTTCGATATAATCTGAAATCCCCATACTGAGTGAACGAACGCTAAACGACATATCAGACAGCCCGGTTAACGCAATTACTGGGGCAGGATGAGCCAGCTTTATGGTTTCCCGGATCAGATCTTCACCCTCTTTATCGGGCAGTTTCAAATCCAGTAGCACCGCATGATAGTCCGTTTTTGAAACGCCATTCAGCATCCGGTTCATTTCGGAAAAGTTCTTTGCGTGATCGAGCTGCCCAACAAAGGAAACTGCAGACAGATAGCCCTCGATCAGCGCATAATCGCCGGGGTTATCCTCTACTACCAATAGCCGGTAATTGGTTTTTATATCGTAAATCATGTTGTTAAGGGAGCCCGCCGTCAGTCAAGCTTTGACTGAGGGCTGAAACGTTATTTTGATTAAATCACATGCTTGAACTACCGATTCCTGAAACATCCATTTTCTGAAAACTCAGAGTAAATCGTGTACCGTTTTCGTCACTACTCAGGTCTGATTCACCTTTTAATTGTGTTGTAAGTACCTGAATCAGATGCAGACCCAGGGAATCTGTATTTCCCACTTCTGCATATTCTGGCAGTCCTATTCCATTATCGGCGATTTCCAGAAATACTTCACCGTCTTTCAATTCAAGTCGAACGTTTAATTTCCCCTTCTCTCTTCCTTTAAATGCATGTTTATACACATTGGTGATCACTTCATTAATCATTAATGAACACGGTATGGCCTGGTTGATATTCAGTTCTATAGGCTGTTTTTCCACGCAGTGCTCAATAACGGTATCACCGCCCAGTACTTTCTCGAGATTGTGGATAAGTTTTTCAATAATTTCAGAGAAATTCAGTTTTGAAAAATTGCCTGACTGGTATAAAATTTCGTGAATTGTGGCCATTGTACTCACACGAAAAACGCTGTCATGCAATTTCTTTTCAAGTTCTTCATCTGTAGCGTTAAACGCCTGAAGCTGCATCAGGCTGGATATTACCGCCAGGTTATTTTTAACCCTGTGATGGATTTCTGAAAGCAAAACTTCTTTCTCATCGAGAGAATCTTCGAGGCGTTTTTCATACGCTTTTTGTCTGGATACATCTCTGCCAATTGACACCCATTGAACATAATTCCCTTCTTCATCCGCAACCGGTACGAGAGAGGTATTAATCCAGATTGGGGTGCCATCTTTTTTGTAGTTGATCAGTTCAATATTACAGATTTCCCAGTTTTTCATGGCAGATGTAATCCGGTTCAGCTTTTCCTGCTCGGTACGCGGCCCGTACATAAATTCAACAGTCTCTCCTAAAACTTCATCCCGGGTATACCCCGTGATTTGGGTGAACGCATCATTTACGTAAAGTATCTTGCGGCCCTGCCCGTCTGCAGGGTTTGCTTCAAGGATAATTACCGCCTCCGTAGTATTTGTGACTACCGATTCCAGTTGTTTGAGTCTCTGCTGCTCCCTGAGTTTTTCTGTAATATCATCGGCCAGCACCAGCCGGGCACTTCTGTCTTTATACTCAATCGCGCTGCCGCTAACTTCCACCTGGATGATTTCACCATTTTTCTTTTTATGGCGATGAATACCCGACCCTGTGGCCATCGGTTCAGACCGAATCGACTGAATCGCCTTATCCATATTTTCGCGTTCCTCCTGCAGGCGGATATCACGGATTGTCATCTTCAAAAACTCATCCTTGGAATATCCATAGTGTTTTATCGCCGCCTCATTCACATCCAGAAACGTCAGTGTTGTGAGATCATACACCCACATTGGAACCGGACTAAGTTCAAACAGATGACGATAATTTCTCTCTGATTTTTTTAGTCTAAGCGAAAAAGAGTTTCGTTCAATACTGTATACGATGCTTTTATACAGGAGCGTTGAGGAGAGTTCATCTTTTAAAAGGTAGTCAGAAACTCCGCTGGAGAGTGATTCCACACTAAATTCGAGATTTGAATAGCCGGTTAACACAATAACAGGAGCGCCTTTCGCAAGATCAAGCACACTAAGTACAAGTTCTATTCCATCGGAATCGGGCAGTGACAGATCAAGCAAAATTGCGTCATATAAACTTTTATCACGCAGATGGCTTTCAGCCTCAGAAAAGGTAGTGGCTTTTTGAAGAACCACATTTGCAAAAGCCTCTTCCATAAATTCTTTAACGAGCAGGGCATCCCCTGCATTATCTTCGACCAGAAGAATATCTAAGTAGCGTTGATCTCTCTTCATGGTACTCTACATTATGTATGCGTTGGCAGTTGTACAAGACTTATCCAGAAATCCTCAATGCTGGTAACCGCTCTCAGAAAATCGTTAACCTCAACCGGCTTGGTGATGTAACAATTCGCGTGATTTTCATATGAAAGAGAAATATCCTTATCTGATGAGGAGGTGGTAAGCATAATAACAGGTATATGCTTTAGTTTACTGCTGTTTTTAATGTACTGCAAAACTTCGTGACCGTTTTTACGGGGGAGATTTACATCAAGAATGATCAGGTCCGGGGTAACTGCACTGGTAAACGGCTCCTCTTTGTTGAGAAATTGAATAGCTTTTTCACCATTTTTCACCACATTTAGATTGTTGGCAAGCTTTGCCTCATCGAAAGCCTCCTCAATCAGCATGATATCACCTTCATTATCTTCAACCAATAATATTTGTACCGACTTCATAGTGTAATTTTTTACGTTCATAATAACATTCTTAACCTGGTTATTTCCACTCTTTTAAAAATACACAGGTACTCACAATACAGATGAATGAATAGATGACATTAGGTTCAATCTATAAAAAAACTTCTGTAATAAATAAACTTTTTCAACAACTTACATCTTGTTAACTCTGATTTTTGTTCAGAATTAACAAATAAAACCTATTACAATTCACATAAATAAAAACATAAACTTTATTTAGGTATAGGCATCAATTACGTCAACTTTTCTTTTTTCCCCCTTCCGAAATTTCTTTTGAAATTTAATTTTCAACATCGGCTTATTTTTGTTGCCGGTTCTCCAATTCAGATTTAAACCATTTTTTCTCTTCCGTACATCTTTTCTGCATCTTTTGGGATCGTCGTTATTCCCCCCTAATGCAGAAGTTATCGAGAAGAGAATTTAAGATCGGTGTATTTTTGATATGAGTTACAATCTCATTAAAGACCGGAAGCTGACTCAACAATCCTCTTTTTTCCCGAGGATTTTTTTTTAAAAAATTGAATCACCAGCGCACATGCATAGCTAGTGGACGTTCATTCGTGTCTGCTAAATTTCGAAACAGTACGAATCGTTCATATTAGCTGAATGCCTGCAGATGATTTAGCAACTGATAGCTATTTTTTAATCAAATTACAGCTTTTATTACTTCACCACATAAAAAATCTTCACCGTGAATAAACTTTTCAGAATAATGGATTCAATAATTCAGAGAAACATCGCAAAGTGTAAGCATTAATAAATTACTTGGTGGTGTCTGATTGTATTGAACAAAAAAATTTTAAACTATATGCCTGCCCAATGTGCTACTTCTCTTATCGCCGGGCTATTTCAAATTGTTAACCTATGTAAAATTACGGATTAACCTGAGGGATGATTCCCATTTTTTTTCAATGTAAAAAAGAATGTACTCCCTTCATCCTCTTCTGATTCAACCCAAATTTTTCCTCCATGCTCCTCCACAATTTTTTTGCAGATCGCAAGACCCATCCCGGTTCCGCTGTATTCATCATTCCCATGGAGGCGCTGAAAAATATTGAAAATTTTGTCAGTATATTCAGGATTGATACCGATTCCGTTATCCCGAACTGAAAACTGCCAGTATTCCTGATCTTCTTTACACGAGATAATTACGACAGGCTGCTTTCCTTTTTCCTGGTATTTTATTGCATTATTCAGAAGGTTTTGAAATAACTGGTGCATGGGACCTTCAGCAGCATTTATTACCGGCATTTCACACTCTGACTTAACTTTGGCTCGGTTTTCTTTAATAATATTTTTATTAAGCGAGATAACTTCTTGAAGAACCTGGTTCACATCAACCTTATTTCTTTCCATATTTATTCGGCCGATGCGTGAAAAATCAAGCAGGTCAAGAATAATGTGCCGCATTCTTTGCGCACCATCTGTTGCAAGATGAATGTATTTTTTTCCTTTTTCATCCAATACTGAATCATACTTTTCTTCGAGCCTGGACAAAAAACTTGTAATCATTCGAAGGGGTTCCTGCAGATCGTGAGATGCAACAAAGGCAAACTGTTCCAGTTCTGCATTTGAAGCTTCCAGTACTTTCGTTTTGTGCTTTAGGGAGCGATTCAGTTTCTGTAATTTCTTTTCTGCCAGTTTACGCTCTGTTATATCTTTAATCACTGTTATAAGAACAGGTTCAGGCACCTCAGAATGTGTGAACAGTGATACCTTGAAATTTAGAAATTGCCGGGTTGTATTATCTTTTTTTCTATTTAGATCGAAGTTGTTTGCCGAATTCTGATCCTGGAAACCCAATTGCAGATATTTATCCAATTTACGCCTCTCCGGAGGGTGAAACAGCTGGCTTAGGGGGTTTCCCAAAACCTGTGATTCATTTCTATTAAAGATAGAAGTCGCTTCTTTATTCCATCCCAATATTTCTCCCTTCCTGTTGATAATTGCAATACCAATAGGGGCCATATCCATCAGTTTGTTGATAAACTGATGATTAAATTTTTGAGATTGAAGTTGAGCAGGTACAGAATAGGGTATCTGGGAATTGGTAGCAGCAATGATTGACCGGTATTGTACAGCTTGCAAACTGTCCTGAAGAATTCCGGACAGACTTTCCAGGTCTGATTCATTGGATTGATCAAGGCAAAATACTTCCATACCGATAAATGGAGAGAATCGAATGGCCTCTTTGAGTATACTTTTTTTCTTTTCAGAATCCCTTAAAAGAATAATTTTGGCATCTTTTTCAAGGGAATGTAAACGCTGGGCACTTTGAACAGGATCCTGAACATCACTCCCGACTATAAAAGTGATAATCTGACCTTCCATTTCCTTATCCATGAGATCAGAAAAATCCTCTACAAACCTGCATCGAATATTCTGACTTTTTACAGATGTCGGAATCAGATCTTCAAGATCGTGATTTTGCGACTGTATCAGCAGTATTAAATCCTTTTCCAATGTGGTAGCCTCTTCAACCATCATTTTTTCGTTATTGACAGATTAATCTCCCAAAAGCGGGACGTCAAGCAGAGCCCTGCCCATCCAGGTTTTTAGCAGATCGGTAGTGGGAGCCATAACGTGTGATGCGCGGGCATCCCTCAAATGTCTTGAAAGTTTTCCTTCAGATGCATAGGCTTTGCCTCCCATCAGAGTCATGACTTCGTTTACAACCTCCACAACACAATCTGAAACTACCGCTTTGGAACTTAGAACAGAGAGCAAAGCATCCGGACTCCCGGTATCTCCTTTTTCAGCTGCTGAATAAAGAAGCTGCCGTGCACTTTCAACCTTAGCCCAAATTGCCCCAAGGCGATGCTGCAAAACGGGCTGATGAGATAAAGCAGTTCCGGTATGGGTATGAGATCTGTTGTTTAAATGATTGGTTGCTTCTTCCAAAGCAGAGGCAGCGATACCTAAATAGGTGCCTGCCATAGCCGTTAAAAAATAGGGGGCAACCACTTCAAAAACATACCAGATCTGATCCCCCTTCTCCCCCAGAATATTATTTTCTGACAGCCGGAGATTATTTATTTCAACGGTACGTGAAGAGTTGCCTTTCATCCCAATTCCTTCCCATTTCCCCTTCCAGTTCAGTCCCTCAGATCGATTATCTACGACCACACATGTAAATTGTCCAACTGCTGTATCAGGTGCAGGTATAACAGCAGATACCACGTATGAATCTGCGTAACTACCATTTGTCACAAAAGATTTGGTCCCATTCAGGGTGTACTTTCCATTCTTTTCATTTTTAAGCTCTGCTTCGGGTATATAAAAATGAGACCCTGTTCCGGGCTCACTTATCGACAGAGTTGTAAGGTGTTCTCCTTTTACAATAGGGGCGATATAATGTTCTTTTTGATGCGGGGTTGCCTTTGCCGCTAACACAGCAGAACCCACCAGGTGCATACCAAAGCACATGGCCGTTGAAGCACATTCATGACCCAGTATTTCACAAACCTTTGCGACACCGGTCAGACCCTGCCCATGACCGCCCAGTTCAGAAGGTATTGCAATACCACCTAATCCCGCCTGCTGCAATGCCCGGATTGACTTCTCAGGCCACTTGCCTGTTTTATCAATTTCTTCTGCACGCGGAGTAAGTTCATCGGATGCAATTTTCCGGACAATCCTCAACGTCTCCTCTAAGGATACATGTGTGTTCATCTTTTTAAAAATTATTTTTAAATGCTACTTCAGACATTTTTTCGATCGATTTATTTGTCTGAAATTTATCATTCTTCAAAATATTCAATAGCACAATTCTGAATCGCACTCTTTTTACATCTCTACTGCGGATAAAGATTTATTATTTCTCCGATCTATTCTTATTGAATTAGACAAAAAACTTTGCAGGCCAATACTTTCAGGAAAACTGTATTCTTTTTCTGCGTGAAGTTTTCTCATTCTTCTTTCAATTGTTTAACGTCCAAAATCTCTAACTTTTGAATGGGCTTTATTTTATCCCAGTAATAAAGTCATCCCGCCCTCCAATACACTCATGTTTCTGAACACGCTACGGAAGTGAGGCGAAATTTTCTAATTTATTTTGGCTTATCGGTTAAGATATTCAGAATATTGGTTTTCAGGATTCCAGATGAGTATTGGGGTAAGGTTTTACTCAAACAGTATCAGGTTTTAGCCTGCAGATGTATAATTAAGCACAAATCATTAGATAGCTGAATGTTATAATATATATTAAGTATGTAGCCGTAAATAAGTTATTTTCAACTTAATCCACAAGTACAAATCCAGGTTCTTTTAGATCTTCTGATAAGACTCTATTACCCATGCTTACATTTAGACGAATGGCCGAAAGCTATTCTTGATTCACAATTTTTTTATTGTAAAAATAAACGTACTCCCTTCTCCCTCTTCCGATTCCACCCAAATTTTCCCTCCATGCTCCTCCACAATTTTTTTACAAATTGCGAGCCCCATCCCGGTACCTGAAACATCCGAATTTGTATCTATTCTCCGGAATACTTCAAAAACAGCCGAATGAAACTCTGAATTTATACCTATACCGTTATCCTGCACGGAAAAAAGCCACTGGTTCGCTTTTTCTTTGTAATCAATGTTCACAACCGGCTGTTCATCTTCTTTCCGATATTTGATACTGTTTGAGATTAAGTTCGCAAAAAGTTGCTGCATAGGCATAGTTTGACAGCGAATTTCAGGCAGGTGATTCCAGTTAACGTCTGCATTTTGTTCTTTTATAATGTGTTCAAGCAGTTTCATGACGTTTTCCAGCACATGATTTAAATCGGTTTTTTCGTATGTACTGTTCACCCTTCCAACACGTGAGAATTCGAGCAGGTCATCAATCAACACTTTCATCCTGCCAGCACCATCTACTGCAAAATGAATGTATTTATCGGCTTTTTCATCAAGCTGACCAGAGTAGCGTTGATTCAAAAGCTTTAAAAAAGATGTGACCATTCTGAGCGGCTCCTTTAAATCATGTGAGATGGAGTGTGCAAAATGTTCAAGTTCTTTATTACTTTGTTTAAGCTCATTGTTTAATCGGTTAATTTCTTCATTCTTTTTGATGAGTTGCCTCTGGACGTTTACCAGTTCATTATTCATCCGGGTTATTTCATCGTAGGAGTCGAATGACTGGGTTCCTGCATATTGGCCGGTTTGGCTCAGTTTCTTCTCTGTCCTGCGGATGATATTCTGCTGCTCATTATTAATCAGCATCAATTCATCGAGCATTTCATTCAACCCTTTCTCACTTTGAGCGGCAATTACCCATACTCTGTTGTTGAACGTTCCTGCTGTAAACTTCAGAGGAAGAGATAGTTGATTCCCTCTTGCAACGAGGAGCTCATATTCTCGTACAAACTCTCTGCTCTGCACTTCACTCCAGAAACCTGCTGCCTTCGACATACTTTCACTGTCAAGAATATCAAATAAGGGTACCGGCAGTTGATTCTTGGGCACCAGATTCAGCTCATCGAAAATTACTTCCTCAATTTGGCCATTCCGGTTACACATTAAATATAAACCGCTTGTTATTTTACTAGATTTTTTCATTGTACTTCACCCGGATATTTCACAGAGAATTTTTTAAACAACTCTAAACCATTGAACTAAACTATTATGCTACATTTTGTTACACAATTTACAGCAAAATCACTGTGATATATTCGGTTTAACCATTTCATTTGCAGTCTCAACAGCCTGGGCCGCCGTTCTGGCTGTGGCATCGGCACCAATTTTTTGCTCTAAACCGGGAATCACACCAAACGGATATCCTCCGACCATTATCTTAAGATTATCATATTCTTCAATTCCCCGAATCTTTTCAATCAGCGCTTTTACTTTACCAATGTGTAATGGCAGTGTAATCGATATGGCAAGCAAATCTGCGTTATGCTCTCTGATCGCATCAATCAAGTGCCCATCAGGCATATTGCTACCCAGATAATAGGAATCCCAGCCATCCATTTCAAAATAATCAGAAACCATGCGAATACCGATTTCATGCAGCTCACCTGATACTGAACAAGCCACCATCCTGGATCCATGTTTCTCTGTTGAAAAAATAATAGGATAAAGCCTCGACATAATGAGCTGCGTGGCTGCTGTGCAGTAGTGTTCATGAGCAACAGTAACCTGATTCATCTGCCAAAGTGAGCCTACCTCGTACTGGGTGACCTGGAAAATGTATTCGTAAATTTGCTCCACCGGCGTTCCGGTTTTAACCAGTTCATCAATCAACTCTGCGGCATGGTTTCTTTTCCCGTCCAGCAGCAGCTCAAGGTATTTCTTCGCTTCCTCATAAAGCGGATTACTTTTCACAATATAGGTCTGCTCTGCAGGTTTCAGCTCTTCCAGGTGATTTGCACCCGAGTCAAGAAATTCAATCACAATTCCTGAATGGTTGGTTTTTTCCGATATCGCCTTTTTTATATACCCAATATTTTCAACGAGATCTTCCTGAGGTATATTCCTGGCTTCAAGCATATGCCATGCCCACTCAAGATAATGATTAAAAAGTTGACGGCTATTCAACCTGATAGCTTCAATAAGATAGTTCAGGTGGTAAACTGCATCATCGAAGCACTTTTTTCTTCCTGCTTCGCCATACCGCTTTTCCAGCCCGGGATTATTATTGAAATGAAGTTCAGTTATCCTGCCGGCCAGCTCCTCCTTAAGGCGGGTTATTTCTTCGATGATTTTATCTTCCAAATTTATCTCCGGATAAATTAATTCAGGATGTTATATGATCGAAATACCGCAGCTCGAAACTTCGCTTCACCAATTTCAGCCCTTTTGGAATTCCTTTGTGTGATTCGCTTCGGTGATGATCGTGCCAGTGATGGAAATGATCTTCAGATTTCCAGTGAGTTATCAACCAGAATTCTGCTGGGTTCTCTTTTGGACTAATCACATTCAGGCCTATAAATCCATCGGCATTCTCAACCAGTTTCGGTCGGTTTATAAACGCTTTGCGTACCTGGTCCTCCATATTATTACGAACCTCAAACTTGCTGACCGCAGTAAATGCCATAATAACTTCCCCTATCTTATTGTTGATTTTTTATTAACAGTACTATCCGAACAAAAAAAGACTCGTGACGTTATGGTTGTTCGATACGTACAGAAAACTCTAATGACAATTTCGGTATTAATGCACTACCACACAGGTTGTGCAGAATCAAATAACAGTTGCCTAGATAACACGATTGGTAAAGAGATAGTATCAAGAAAAGCTACGACGAAACCAAAACTAGTATTTATGAGATTCCGTCTTCAAAAAAATTACTTATGGCTTCAAGCTTCTTCACCTTTTCACAAGCTTCAAAATCAAGAGGTTTTTCAATATAGTCGATTACATGCGGAAAAGATTTTGCTTTATCACGATCTGACCGGTTTACTGATGAGGAAACCATAACCACAAATACCCGTTCAAATTGACCTGACTCGTCCAATAACTCTAAAAATTTCCAGCCGTCCATTCCCGGCATATTTATATCTAAAAAAATGATGCCGGCCGAAATTTTGTCTTTTTGTTTTTCAAGATAATCTAAAGCCTTTCTTGCTCCGTTAAAAGTCAAAATATCTTCAGAAAACCCGCTTTCTCTTACCATCAGCTCGTGAAGAAACAATACCCCCGCGTCATCATCTACTATCAGAACCGGTAAACTCATCTATACCTCTCCTTCAATTTCAAACTCATCGATATTGGCAATCAGTTTACGTATAATTTCATCTAAATTTTTGGCCGCGGAATCAATTTCATCCAATAGCTGATCTTTATCTTTTTGTATAGAATCATAGTTCTCATAATTTTTTATAACATCTATCATTCCAAGTATTTTAGATAATGGTCCCCTCAGTTCATGACTCTGAACCCAGGCCACATCTTTCAGCACTTTGTTTTGATTTTCAAGGTCTTTCAATAAAGACTCAAGTAACCAGTTTCTCTCTTGTATCTCTTTTGTTTTCTCACCTATCTCCTTCTTCAGTTCTTTTCCCTGCCGTGAATTCGCATAAAAAAGGTGAACAAAATAACCCGCCATAAACAGGCCCGTTAATAGTAAAGCTGTAAACAACCTGGTTTGGTAAAAAAAGGGTTCTACATCAAAAGAAAGAGATGCCATTTCAGATTCTACACCAAATTGCTCTGCTTTTACTTCAAAAGTATAACTACCCGGATTTAACGTTGTGAAATATGCTACACTTCTGTTTCCGGCTTGTTGCCAATCATTGCCCAGTTCTCTTATCCTGAAACTATAGTTGATAGTGTGAGGTTTTTTAAAATCAAAACTCACATAATGGATCTCTAAGTTATGCACGCCGGGTGGAATTGAAATATTATCATGCACACTGAACTCATTTTCACCAAACTGCATTGATGAAATATGAACATCAATATCTTCATCCGTTTCGGCAAATGAAACTGGATTAATTATTGCAATTCCCTGCATTGTTGGAAACCAAATTTCCCCCTCCTCCATCTTCCACCCAGCTGGAAAAACCCCTCCATTTACCTCATGATTGGCCATGCCATCAGAGGTATCAAATAATCTTACATTTATTCTTTTTTCTCCGGTTTCATCATGCTTTAGTGCTAATAAATCATCAATTTTCATTCTCTGAATTCCAAAATTTCCGGAAGTCCACAAATAACCATGGTCATCCTCAATCATTCTGAATATTCCGTTGAACTGCAGGCCATGGCTGCGATTAAACAACCGAAATGCACCATTTTCCAACACCAGCAGTCCCTCGTTTGTACCAGCCCATATTGACCCTTCAGGATCTTCATAAAGGCTCAAAACCATTTCTGATGACGGTCCGTGATGAATCGAATACCCGGTGGCATTATCATCCCGGTCCAGCTTTAAAATCCCGGTTGATGTTGTGCTAAACCACATATCACCATTGCTGTCTTCAAGAATGCTGATAAATTCTGCATTTTCATATGATTCGGGAACCTCTACTCTTTCCAAATCTGTATGATTATATAGCCTGTGAATTCCGCCATTTCTTGATGTTATCCATACATTATCACGGCTATCCTGGTAAATAGCTTGCACCACATTGCCGGCAAGCCCGTCATCCGTCGTAAAAGTGCGGTCAATTTCATTCAATTGTGGATTGTACCGATACACTCCGTACCCGGTGCCAAAATAAATGTAGTCATCCACTCCATAGATCCCCAGAACCACGCCGTGTGCAATTCCTGCTTCGGGAGTAATATGGGATATTTCTCCATTTTCAATTCTGTTCACGCCGGCGCCTGCCGTACCGGTCCATACCACACCATTCTGATCCTGGTAAATGGCAAGCGTTATCTCATTTGAAAGTCCGTCTTCCTCTCTCAGCATTCGAATATCGGCCGGAATCATCTGTATGATTCCATAGCCGGTAGCGGATAACCACACATTTCCGGAATCAGAAATATAAATATCGTTCACTTCATTGTAGCCGAACTCAATTTCTCTGAGCGTTACAATTTCCTGATTGGTAATCAATTGCACACCCCCCGACCCCATTCCCGCCCAGATACGTCCGCCATCGGTTAGCCGTAAAACATTTACCTGGTTGTTCGCCAACCCCTTCGAATCATCAATTACTACCACAGAATCCTGAACCTGGTGAAGTATTCCGGAATTCCGGGTGCCGGCCCAGATATTCCCATCGCTGGATTCTGCTACAGCCCTGATTTCATATCCTGAGAAATCAGGGATTTCCTGAATATCACCTGAATCGAAATTATATTTATGAAGTCCGGTGCGGGTACCAATCAATAACCCATCCGAAACACGTTGCAGAGTCATTATGGAACCTTTATTCTTACTCTCCCATCCGGCAGCTAATTGTATTTCGCCATCTGTCAAAACAATCAGATCACCATCGTGAGTGCCGGCCCAAACATTTCCCCGGCCATCTTCTGATATGCTGGTTAACCAGGTGCCTTCTACAAAATCTCTCGCTTCAAATACATCTATTTGATTTCCGTATGCGTGAACAATTGCGTTTGCATTGGCTGCCCACACCCCTCCCGAAGTTGATTTAGATAGGTCATAAAACATGGGTGATACAATCTCCGGCACACTTTCCTGGTTATAATTCCTGAAATTTTTGCCGTCAAACCGAACAAGACCTTCTTCAGTTGCTGCCCAGAGAAAACCTGTTTCATCTTTCAAAACACTAAATACCGTATTTACAGGTAAGCCTCTCGTGTTATCCCAATTTTTTGATACAAATTGCTGGTCTGACATTCGCACACTTATCGATTGTGCATTTATTTGCCTCAATCCATCTACCGTAATGAATATGAGTAGAAATAAGAACAGAATGAATTTTTGAGCCTTTATTCTACTATTAATTATTATAGGCCATCTGATGCTTTGCGATAGAGAAAATGAATGTACTCCCTTCTCCCTCTTCGGATTCCACCCATATTTTTCCTCCATGCTCCTCCACAATTTTTTTGCAGATTGCAAGCCCCATCCCTGTCCCGCTGTATTCATTCGTACCATGGAGTCGCTGAAAAATGTTGAAAATTTTATCGGCATATGCCGGATTGATCCCAATTCCGTTATCGGTAATTTTGAACTTCCACGTAAGTTCAGTCTCCTCAGATTTGATTAGAATCTGGGGGGGGACACCATTTTTGCGGTATTTTATTGCATTATTTATGAGATTTAGAAAAAGCTGGCGCACTGAACTTTTAACAGCATGAATTTGAGGAAGCGGCTCTACATGAACTTCAGCCCCGCTCTCTTCAATCAATTTTTTATTCAGTGTCAATACATCCTCAATCAGCTTTTTTACATCCACAGGCTCTTTTTCTGTATCTGCCCGGCCAACACGTGAAAACTCCAGCAGATCGAGAATAATCTGTCGCATTCGTTTGGCTCCGTCTGTTGCGAAGTAAATGTATTGCCTCCCTTTTTCATCCAAAACCGAATCATATTTCTTTTCCAACAGTGCGAGAAAACCTGTGATCATCCGAAGGGGCTCCTGTAAATCGTGTGACGCCACAAAAGCAAACTGTTCAAGCTCTTCATTGGATGCTTCCAGTTCACGAGCCTGCTTTTTAAGTTTACGATTGAGATTTTTCAGCCGTTCATTCGCTCTTTTTCGCTCTGTGATATCTCTGAAAAATACCGAGAGTCCAACTTCAGACGGATAGGCGCTGACTTCAAACCAACTGTCAATCGGTTCATAATAATCTTCGAACTGCACCACTTCCTGATTTTTCAGTGCATGATTGTAGGCACGATGAGACTCGAGTTCTGTGGCATCGTTGAACACATCCCACAAATATTCACCGAGAATTTCATCTTTTTGGGTTTTGAGCAGCTCTTCCGCTTTACTGTTCCAATAACTAACTTTAAAGTTTTTATCTACCGCAAAGAAACCATCACCTATACTCTCTAAAATTTCTTTTTTCTCGTAGTATGCATTTTGGAGTGCAATTTCGGCATCATCATTTTCAATTGCCGATGCAAGATTAATAGATACCGTACGTAAAAATGCAAACTCATCTTCAGTCCACTGGTGCTGCATCGTACAGTTATCAAAGCCGATAAATCCGCGGAACCGGTTCCCAACCATCACCGGAAGTGCCAGAATAGATTTAATATCCTGTGATCTTAATAATTCTCTGATCGTTTCATCTTCGACCTCCGAAACGATCCGGTTGTATGGCTGCCCGGAAGACAGCACATCTATAAAGGATTGAATCTCATGAAATGGAGTATTTTGTAGTTCAGCCCGGTTGATCTGAGGCGTGATCCCTTCTCTCGACCATTCGATTTTCATCGAGGTTTGAGGACCAGTGTTTTCATCCTCGTAGTTGTTCTCAAAATAGTAGACTCTGTCAGCCCGGGCGACCTCTCCGAGCATGGAGAGGCACTCATCAAGGGCAGTCAACCAGTTATCCTGTTTCAATAGCTGCCCGTTGAAAATGGAAATAGCGTCAAGCTGACGAGTTTTTTCTACCAAACGGGCTTGTTCTTCCTTACGCTGGGTAATTTTTTTAAAATAAACGGCGATTCCATCTTCCGATGGATAAGCTGAAATATCAAACCAATCCTCAAGAGGCGGATAATAATACTCAAATGACCGAGCCTTATTACTATCCAAAGTCTTATGGTACAAATCAAAAAGTTTAGTTTCTGCAGCCGGTGCAAATACTTCCCACAGTGATTTACCAATTATCTCATCAGAAGAACGTTTGAGAACCTTCTCAGCCTCACTATTGAAGTATGTGATAATCCAGTTTTTATCTACGGCGTAAAACGCATCAGAAATGCTCTCAAGAATTCTGTTTCTCTCTGCATAGGCTTCTTGCAGTTCACGATCCGAGATGTCGCGCTCAATAGCCGTTGATAGGCTGGCAGTAATAGTAGTGAGAGCTTCTACTTCTTCGTCGGTCCAGAACCGTTCAACCGTGCAATTATCAAAGCCTACAAATCCATAAAAATCTCCGTTAACAACAACCGGGAAGCAAAGAAACGCCTTAATATTCTGCTCATCCATCACATGTCTTACCATAGAGTCATCCGGCACTTTCGACCTCAGTGCGGTCGATGGATTTCCATCTATCATAGGTCCCAGAAGTTCCGGAACTTCAGAAAAAGGGATATTTTGCATTTCAGGATTCTCGAATTGTGAATCTATATCTCCACGTGTCCACTCAAGCTTCTGGCTGGTGAATTGCTCGCCGGTTTCGGGGTTGGTATAGTTTTGGAAATAGTAAACACGATCGGCCTGAATTGCCTCCCCTATGATCTCAAGATTTTGCTCAAGAGCGCTGAACCAGTTTTGGTAGTTCAGCAGCGCACTGTTCAGTTTTGAAATCGCATCGATTTGTCTCGATTTTTTCTTGAGTTTCTCTTCTGCAGATTTCCGGTCATGAATATCCTGAAAACTGCCATAAATCCGTTTGGCTTCACCATCTACAATTTCAGCCTGTCCTATGCACCGGACCCATCTTTTCTTTCCGTGAGAAGTAATCAGTAAAAGCTCTTCATCAAAAGGTTCACCACTGCTTAATGCATTCTCGACGGCATCCTGTATCTTTTCTTTACTTTCAGGAGTATAAAATTCAAAACCGCCGGTAAGTGTAGGGTTGTATTCCTCATCCACTTCAAGAATTTCGCGGGTCATTTCGGACCAGTACATTTTGTTGTCACTCTTTTGCAGGTCAAGTTCCCAGCTTCCCACACGCGCAAGCCTGGTCGTTTGTTCAAGCAGATTTTCAAGCTCTTTTTTCTCGGTGATATCGAAAATGATGGAGTCCCAGACTACTGTACCATCCGCGAATTTTTGGGGAGTGCCATACCCTTCCTGCCACCTGAGAGTCCCGTTGGGATGATAGTAGCGCCAGGAATAATGCCAATCGTCCAATGAATTAGCTGATTTGAGAATCGATTTTTGTACCCCTTGAATATCTTCATGATGACAATTAGCCCAGATTCTGTTAAAATCTTCCATGGCATCTTCTGCAGAAATCCCCCAAATGTCTATAGATCCCTCACTTAAATATTTCACGCTGTCGTTACCATCGGGATACAGTAAATATTGAAAAACAACTCCGGGAAGATTGTCAGTTGTGTTTTTCAGACGAATTTCAACACTTTTCCGGTCATGAATATCCTGAAAACTCCCATAAATCCTGACGCAATTCCCATCTGCAAATTCAGCTTCACCAATTGTACGAATCCACTTCTCGTTGCCTTTTGCGGTAATAATGGGGAGTTCAAAATCCCAGGAAGTGCCATTATTTATTGCCTCATCAACGGCCTTAAGAATAGTTTCTCTGGGTTTACCTTCTTTATAATAGTTGATACCGTCTTCAAGGTCAGGTGTAAATCCCGGTTCTTCCTCGTGAATCTGCCGTGTAATATCCGACCAGAATAACTTCTCTTCAATCAAATCTACCTCCCAGCTGCCAATTTTAGCAAGTCGGTTGGCTTTACTAAGTAGTTCTTCAAGCTCCTTTTTTTCATGGATATCTTGTAAACTGCCATAAAGCCGTATACATTTTCCATTAATAAATTCTGCCTCACCAATGGAACGGACCCATTTTTCATTGCCACTTGCAGATTTAATTTTAACCTCAATATCCCATGACTCACCGGTTTCAATTGCCTTTTGAGAAACATCCCACATTTTTTCCCGGTCTTCTCCCTCTTTATAAAAGTTTAAATTACTTTCTACAGTGGGTTCAAATTCACGGTCAACATTAAAAATTTCATAAATCACATTCGACCAATAGATTTTTTCATTTCTTAAATCGAGTTCCCAGCTCCCGATTTTAGCCATTCGGCTGGCCTGAGCAAGTAACTCTTCCAGCTCTTTTTTCTCCGTTATATCTTTAGCCACGCTATAAGCAATCCCTTCTTCCGTAAATAACCGGGAAGCCCAGGAAAGATTTACTATACTGCCGGATTTTGTGATATATCTATTATCGAAGTTGTGTTTTTCGTCTTCTGTTGGGGTTTCGCTAAATTCATTTTCTGTTTTTTCTCTATCCTCCGGATGTACAAAATCGAGGATCGGCTTGGTTAAGAGTTCTTCTTCTGTATAACCCAGTAATTCACTCATGGCTGGATTCACTTTTTTAAAATATCCATCAAATCCTGCAATACAGATAATGTCCGGTGCGGAATCAAACAGACGTGACAGTTCTTCCTCCACCTGTTTTCTTTGAATTTCTTCGCCAAGATGCAGAGCCACTGCTTTCAGAACTGAGGTAAATAGCTGAATTCCGGATTCAAAAGCCGACTTTCCAAGAACCAGCACGCCGATGTGATCTCCGCGATACTTGATTGGAAAGCCATACCCGGAGGTTATTTTTTTCTTTTTAGCTAACTCTTTACGAACAATATCGCTGTGATTTTGCAAATCTTTCCAGATTTGTAAAGAATCTGATTCCCATGTAATGCCCGGCAAGCCGGTACCGTATGTCAATACCTCAACCTCATCATTACCTTCTCGTCCATAAATCCTGCGATCTGTCGACGCAGCAAGCTTAATGGAGCTTCCTGTTTCATCTGTCAGCCAAATTTCTGACAGTTGAAAATTGCCGAAATCCTGAATTACCGAGAGTGTTTTTTGCAAAGAATACCTCACATTATCCGCCTCATTAAAAATGTGGCTGATATCTGATATCAGCTCCTGTTGCAGTTCTCTGCTTTTTCTTAGCGTAATATCTTTTTCAATAGCAATCCAGTGGGTATACGCACCACTGCTGTTTGAAATTGGAGTTACGGACAGGTGCACCCAGAACTCATCTCCGTTTTTTTTGTAGTTGATGGTTTCCAGTTCAACAGATTCCCATCGCCGCAGTTTTTCTCCCATTTCTTCCAATGCCTCGTGGTCACTGTTCGGACCCTGCAGCAGGCGTGGTGTTTTGCCCATTACTTCGTTTGCACTGTAGCCTGTCATTTTTTCGAAGGCTTCATTCACGTAAACAATTTCCGGGCCATCGGGCGCTTCCAGCGGAAGTGCCCGCGTCACCATTACCGCTTCGTTCACATTTGTAACAATCTGCTCCATCAAACGCAGCTGCTGCTCTTCTTTTTTCCGATACGTGATATCTTCGATGGCGCCGATCACCCGCACCGTTCGTCCTTCATCATCCCTCACAACAATCGCTTTATCACGTACAAAAGCGTATGTACCGTCGGCTTTTTTAAACCGGTATTCCTGGTCCCACCGATCTTTTTTACCGGTCATCATCCGTTCTGCCAATTCCTCGATCTTGTTCAGATCATTAGGATGAATTTTATCCATCCATCGTGAAATTCCCTCTTCTCCATTTTCTCTTTCGTACCCGAACAGCTTTTTAAACCCTTCACCCCAAAATAGCTCCCCTGTTGCAGGTACATAATCCCATATGGCATCAGACGTTGCCTGTGTTACATATTCGTACCGTTCGTTCGACTCTTCCGCAGCTTCTCTTGCTTTTACCTGATCGGTTACATCCACACCAAAAGTGAACAATCCTTCCACTTCGCCATCGCGGTTTTTGTTCGGGATAAAGGTGAAATCAAGAATAATCTCCTCCAGATTCCCACTATCGTTTTTATCAATCCACATGGAAACTTCCCGTTCCCGTACAACTTCACCTGTTTGAAATGCCCGGTCGAGCAGCTCAATTACCTGTTGGCCTGCAGTTTCCGGCAATACCTCGAGTACCGTTTTACCAATCACATCCACTTTACCAATTAACGAGAGGTAGTTAGGGTTTGTGACCACATATTCATGTTTCACTCCTCTCAGAATGCAGGCGAATGCGGGAAGCTGCATAAACATTTTTTCGTACCGCTCTCTCTCTCTGAAAGCAGCTTTTTGTGCTTCTTTCAACTCAGTTGCATTTTTTGCCACACAATACATCAGCCGGTCGAACTTGTCCCACCGGGCTGACCAGATTATATCCACAACAGAGCCATCTTTTCGAATGTAGCGATTTTCGAAATTGGTTACAGATCTGCCCTGCCGTATCTCTTCGGCCATCTTCGCAGTTTTTTTCTCATCTCCGGGATGAACCATATCCATAAACGGTTTTCCGATAATCTCGTCCGGATTGTACCCCCATAACTCTTTGGCAGCTCCGCTCACCTTGCGAAACAGGCCTTCTTCATCAATAGTACAGATGACGTCGAGCGACTGATCCATCACCTTTCGCAGAGCTTCTTCTGCCTTTTTACGTTCAGAAATATCACTGATGGAACCGATCAACTGTGTTGCATTTCCCTTTTTATCAAAAAGGGGCGTAACACTTACCAGTCCTGTAACCGGGCGGCCGCTGAGAATTAGTGTCTCTTCCCATCTAAGGTTCTCTTTTTTTTGGATTGCCTCGCGATATTTACCTTTCACAAAATCGATTGCTTCTTCAGGCAATACGTCTTCCAGTTCTGCACCGATGACGTCCTTTTTTTGCAGATTCATATTCTGCAGGAACTGGCGGTTCACGGATATAAATCGATATCTGTCTTCGCCCTCAACCCGAAGGGTGAAAATTGCATCACTCAGTGTATCGAAAGTTTTTTGAAGCTGATCTTTTTGTGATATGACCCGGGTTTTCGCCTTTTTGCTTTCAGATCTATCGATGATCCTTATGCTTGCGAGCGTTTCTCCGCCATCTGTCTGGAATAATGAACTTGAAAACTCACACCAGAAGTGCTCTCCATTTTTGCGCACAGCAACCAGTTCACCTCTCGTGCTGCCGGTCTCATTCCTCTCCTTAATACGCTCATTCAGCCATGGCGATTCCGGGTCGATTAACTCCTTTTCCTCAAGATGAAGGATCTCTTCCTGCGAATAACCAAACATTTTGCATGCTGCATCATTCGCCTCAAGGATCCTTCCTTCCTGCGTGGATATAAAAAGTGCTTCGGGTGAATTTCTAAACAGTGCCCGGTATTTTTTATCAGACATACAGATTATTTATTATGGATTGTGAAGTCCGTTTACATAAAGTCAGACGGAATCTCCAGATCAACCTGGAGGCCACCCTCCCTTGTATTACTAAACTCGATCTCACCACCAAACCGCAACATACGGCTCTCTACGTTTCTAAGTCCAAACCCTAAACTTTCAGGATCAATATAATTAAAGCCCGTTCCATCATCTTTAATCGTTATATATAAACATCCGTTTATCTCTTCTGCAGTGATTACTGCCCGCGAAGCCTGGGAATGTTTAACAATGTTGTTGCATAATTCCTGAATCGCACGATACACATTCACTTTAAATTTACGCTTAAATTCAGTTTCTGTCCTGAGGTGATTATTCAGCACAAACTCAATAGAGCCGGCTTGCACCAATTGACGGACAAGCTGCTCCAGCAATTCACTGAGGGAAGATTCATCAAATTCAGCCGATTTCAGGTTGTGAGAGATATCTCGGGTTTGCATGGTGGTTTTTAACAGCAGATCATAAAGCCGCTCCACCTCTTCGGTTACGGTTTGACCTCTTTTTAATTTATCGGCGATGTTTTGGGTAAACATTCCACAAGCAACCAGCTGCTGCACAATTCCGTCGTGTAATTCAGATGAAATCCGGTTTCGTTCAGCCTCTTCAGCTCTGCGTGAACTTTCGAGAAGCTTCTCCTGCATTTTCACTTTTTCGGTTGCATCCTGAATTTGCAGAAGTACTGATTTTTTTCCTTCATAAAAAATATAGTGTCCTTTCACTTCAGCGAAGAAAACAGTCCCATTTCTTTTTTTATGGTTGTAATGCCCGGTTTCAAGGTTCAGCGCTTTACCCTCACGGAAGTCATTACTGTCTGACGGAAGTACAGAAGCTGATTCGTTCTTATAAATATCGTCAATTTTCAGATTGACAAACTGAGATTTTGTAAAACCATATTTCAGTTCTGCTTCATGATTTGATGCTAAAATCCGGCGATTCTGCAAGTCCCAAATCAGTATGGATGAAGGGTTATTTTCAAAGAGATACCGATATCTCTGTTCTGATTCCCGAAGTTTTTTTGATGCTTGCTTCCTCTCGATGCTAAACCGGATACTTTTCCAAAGGGTGTTGGGATTCAGCTCATCTTTCACAAGGTAGTCGGATACCCCAAGGTTTAACGATTTTATGCTAAACTGCATATCTGCATATCCTGTAAGAATAACGACCGGTACAGTATTTTCACTCAGGGCCAGGATATTTTTTATCAGCTCTTCTCCCTCAGCATCCGACAGCTTCAGATCGAGTAAAATCAAATCAGGAAGAACGGTACTTTTTTTCAGCAGATTTTCTGCCTCCTGGTATGATTTGGCAATTTCGCAATCCATTTCATTGCTGATTGATGCAAGGTATTCCTCGATCAAAACAATATCACCGGGATTATCTTCGATTAGCAGCAGTTGATATTCAGCATCAGGAAAATGGTCCATCACATCCGGAGTATCCGTGGTGGTTAACAGCATAATTTTTTAAGCCATTATATTATAGTTGTACGACATCACCTATACAAAAAATTTATTTCAACGTTTAAACGATTTGTGCCGTATGTATTTAAAAATTTGTTGCGACCCTATATTTTATCATAGATAATACGATACACTACTCAACCGATTCCGGCATACCAGTATGAATTTTATCGAAAGAAAGTTTAAAGGATGTCCCCGATTGGCTGCTCTTAAACCCTGACTCTCCTTTTAACTGTGCCGTTAATACCCTGATTAGTTGAATTCCGAGTGAATCCGTCTCTTTTGTTTCAAAATCTTCCGGCAGCCCTATTCCATTATCGTTTATTTCTACAAATACTCTCCCATTCTCACCTCGAAGTTTCACATCAACAGTACCCTTTTCTCTTCCGGAAAATGCATGTTTATATGTATTTGACATCACTTCGTTAACCAGCAAAGCACACGGAATTGCCTGATTTATATTCAATTGAACAGGTTCTTCTTCGATGTTATGAATAATATTTTTATCAGCAAGCCACACTTTCTGAAGGTTGGTGATCAATTTTTTGATGATCTCGGAAAAATTCATATTTGAAAAGCTGCCAGACTGGTATAATATCTCGTGAATCGTAGCCATCGTATTGATTCGAAACATGCTGTCATACAGTTTCTTTTCGAGCTGTTCATCTTCTGCTTTAAAAACCTGCATCTGCATCAGGCTGGATACTACTGCGAGATTATTTTTCACCCTGTGATGAATCTCGGCAAGAAGCACTTCTTTCTCTTTTACGGATGATTCCAGCTCCCGTTCATATTCTTTTTGTTTGGTGATGTCAAGAACAGTAGAAATCATCAGGCCCTGGTCTGGAATTGGGATATTTCGTGCCGTGATATTCTTTTTTTCACCTTTCTGTGTGGTGATCTCGATATTGTCCCATACCATTTTCTCCGGTTTACCTGTGTTTATCCCGGCTAAGACCATTTTCTGTATCTCTTCACGATACTCAGGATCGGGATAAACCCGTTCAAAAAACATCTCAACATTTTGCAATTTTTCCTGTGGCCAGCCGTAGATTTCAGAGAACTTTTTATTTATCAACTGCGTAGATCCGTCGCTTACCGTATTCACAGCAATTCCAATAGGCAGGTTTTCAAGCGTCGTTTCAATAAATTCTCTTCTTTCCCTAAGCTCACGTTCAGCCTCTACTTTTTCCGTACCGTTTCGGGCAGTTGCATACATCAATTGATCTTCTGAATCCCATCGCACCGACCAAATCAATGGCACCCTTCCTCCATCGGCACAGATATACCGATTCTCAAAGTTGTGCAGCGGACGTCCATTTCTGATTATGGCGGCAGCTCTGTTGGTTTTCTCTACATCCTCGGGGGTTACATAATTAATATATTTCTTACCCTCCAGCTCCTCTGGAGAGTATTTTAATATTTTTTTTACCGCACGATTCAGTTGAACAAATCTGCCCTCATCGTCAATCGTGCAGATGATATCCGGCGAATGATTCAGGATGCTATCCAGCTTTTTTTTATTCTTCAGGAGTTTTTCACGATACAAAAGGTTCCTTTTCTCCGACCGGACTCTCTTTGTTACATCCTTCGCTGAATTCGCGATAAAAATGATCTTACCGCTTTCATCAAAAACAGGCGTGTTTGTAATCTTCCAATGCCGTTCAACAAACTCCCCGGTATCTGGCATCTCAATATCATACCGTAGCGTTTCAAGCTGATCAGATTCTCCGGTATATAATACTTTTTCAAATGAGCCTTTTAGGGACCTGGCCGAATCGGAAAGGCCTTTTTCGGTGCTGCCCGGAAAAATATCAAACATCTTTTTACCAACTATATTTTCCCTCTTTAAACCTGTGAACCTAAGATGCGCATCATTCACTTCATATATTGTGAAATCCGGTTGATCTGCATTAACAATTAACGTTGCGCCTGGCAAATTTCTGAACACCGCAAGAATGTGGCTGGCTGATATATTCATACATTTTTATCCTAAATTACTGTAGACCGGCAGAACAGTATGTGTGAAGTATCCTATATAATTCGTCTACTGTGGTTTGCTCTTTTTTAAAATTCGTACCTAAACCCACATTCTGAATTGCGGATCCTTCCCCACCTTTCAGTCTCTGGAAATGCCGTACGCGAATTTATGTTCCATTCTTTCTTTTCCAAGCCCCGGGGGAAATTGATCGCTTGTGATGATTTTATTTACGACCTCAGTGAATCATAAGTTTTTTAATTCCCTCCGTCAGCTGCCGTATTGGAAAGCGCCCCCTATCCCGTAGATATTCAGGAGGAGAGCAGGATAAACTCCGCCTTGAACTTAAATTTCAGGTTCTGAGTTGATACCTCGCGGGGTCTGACCCGAGGTCATTTATTTTTCGCTTTTCAAAAATTCACACAACGCTAACACACTGCCAATACTGCCTTAACACTCAAGGATTTAATTTACCAACAGATTTACTGACTTGTGAATTCATTTTTCATTACGGCAGTAACATTACGCAAAAATCCTGTTTATGAAAAAAAGATCTCTTGATATAGTTGTCCTTTCTGATATCCATTTGGGAACTGTAGGCTGCCATGCCCTTGAACTACTTCAATATCTGAACTCCATTGATCCGAAAATGATCATCCTGAATGGTGATTTTATCGATGTATGGAATTTCAGAAAATACTATTGGCCGGAGTCTCACATGATGGTGCTGCGAACGCTGCTCACAAAAATGGCGAACGGAACAGATATCTATTACCTCACGGGCAACCATGATGAGGTGCTGCGTAAAGTGTCGAGTCTTCAACTGGGCCCGCTTTTTATTCGTGATAAACTGGTGCTTGAATTAAAAGGTGAAAAGGTGTGGATCTTTCATGGCGATATATTTGACGTTACGATGAAGCATTCCAAATGGATCGCCAAAATCGGCGGTAAAGGGTATGAAATGCTGATTATGATCAATAAACTCATGAATTGGTTTTCCATCAAAATGGGCCGCGGAAAAATATCCCTCTCCAAACGAATTAAGAACAGTGTAAAAAAAGCGGTTCAGTTTATCGACAATTTCGAAAATACTGCGATCGATCTCGCTATCGACCAGAATTACGATTACGTGATTTGCGGGCATATTCATCAGCCAAAAATCCGAGGATTCAGCAATGATAAGGGCTCTGTAATCTATATGAACTCCGGTGACTGGGTTGAAAACCTAACCGCGCTGGAGTACGATGGCGAGCAGTGGAGCATGTTTCGATATAAAGAAGAAGATTTTATCTCTGAAAAGAGAATCGAAAAGATTCTTCAAATCAAATCCAATGGTTCAAAAATGGTTATCGGATGAAAATACTATATGGAATTCAAGGCACCGGGCACGGACACATCAGCAGAGCGCGTGAAATTCTGCCGATTTTATCACAAAAAGCTGAGGTTGATCTGCTTATCAGTGGTACCAACTGTAAACTAAAACTTGACAACCCTGATATTTCATACCGCACCGGGCTGAGCCTTACATACGATTCAAACGGTGGAGTATCCTATCTTCAAACAGCTCTCAGCCTGAACCCCATCCGGTTTTTGAAAGATGTGAAAGACCTGGAAATCGAATCCTACGATCTTGTGGTGAGTGACTACGAACCCATTAGTTCATGGGCTGCAATGAAAGTGGGAAAACGGTGCATTGGATTGAGCCACCAGGCTGCATTTTTATCAAGCAGAACTCCGCGTCCGTCCCGAACTTCGGTTTTTGCAGAACAGATTCTGAAACATTTTGCACCCTCTCATAAAGCAATAGGCTTTCATTTCCTTCGGTATGATCGATTTATAGAGGGACCAATCATCCGGTCTGACGTCAGAAATCTTAACCCTGTGGATGGCGATCATATCTCGGTCTACCTCCCTGCCTATGATCACCGAAACCTGATTTCCATCTTCCGGCAGTGTGGTTCGGTTCGATGGGAAATCTTTTCTCCGTTGTGTGGTGAATCGTATACCACGCAAAATGTAACTGTGAACCCGGTTGGCAACGAGAGTTTTCTTAAAAGTCTCGAATCGTGCTCCGGAGTTCTTACCAGCGCCGGATTTGAAACCTGTGCCGAATCAATTTACCTGGGGAAAAAACTGATGGTGGTCCCAATCAAAAATCAGTACGAACAGTTATGCAATGCAATGGCACTCGAAAAGATGGGAGTGCCGGTACAGTTCGAACTCGGTGAGTATTCTGTTAACCCAATCCAGAAATGGCTAAAAGATTCATCCCGGGCAGTTCTTCCGGAAATTGCAGATACAGAAAAAATCACGGATAAACTGATTCGATATGCAGGCGGGAAAAAACCGATCCCAAAACAAAAAGAGGTCAACAAGAAGGGAGCAATATTGCTGCCATAATTCAACCAATCAGGTCAATCCCGGCAGATACTTATTCTTTATAATTTTCATGTGGTGCCTCTCGTGACCAGCAATGATAAATCCGAGAGCCCGAACAGAAAAAAGACATTTGCTGGCTGTTCCGGTCCGAAGCAGCATCTCAGGTGAAAATGATTCAAACAGATCTATTGTCGATTGCCGGAGATGGATATAATCCGTTAGCAATTCATTTAGCGGCCTTTCATCAAAATTAGCTTCATCTACGTACGCATTATGGTCGTATCCGGGGAACTCAGCTTTTTCACCCCTGGCAAATGATAGCGCCCGAAACGCCATTATCCGTTCCGTATCGGTGATATGACCTATCACTTCTTTTAATGACCATTTTTTTTCTTCATACCGATAGAGCGCCTTCTCATTTGTCAACGTTGCAGCAAGCGCAAGGAAATTCTCTTTCCCGTCCGCCAGGCACTTCAAAAGGTTCTCTCCCCTGCATAATGATGTGTAGGTTTGATAGTAAGGCGCATACTCCTTTTCCGGGAGATCACCAGACAATAATTGCTCTTTACGTAACGATGAAGATGGGTTCATATCAGGAGTTTTTGTTTTTACCTTAGTTCGCAAAAAATGGTCGAAGCAGTCTAAACAGAACGTTAATCTATTTAATTCATCAACAAATCCAGGAACTGAACGCAAGGTATTTGATTCGAAACAGTATACGTCTTTTGAGGTCAAATTTTCACCAAAAACAGAAAAGGCCGGGGGTTTCCCGGCCTTTTCTTAATCTATAAACTGCTGTTTTTAAAATCACTCAATATGATGTGATTGAATTACAGTGCGGCTCTGTTGTGTGTCACCAGAAAATCCGATCATTTCGTAAGGCATCATCACACCGCTGCTTTCGCGCCAGTCGGCAGACTCAATTCGTACGGTAACTGTTTCACCAGCCTGCGGATCGAACTGTCGATAGGTTGTAACCATCGGCAGATTTGTGTCCGGATCAAGATACAGGTTCAGGGCAATCTCATCGTTAATCCGTATGTGTGCATACTGATTTCCAGAGATTTCTTCCATCCCCATAAAATCCACATCGAGATCATCTTTGTTAAGTGCAAGATAAATGTGGTTTCGATAGAGTTCGGCCAGCACTTGCTCTTTCTGCTGAGGCTGCATCGGCATCTCATTTCCGCCCATCACCATCCGGCCTTCTCCATCTTCGAGACGCATGGTAACCTGACCAAATGGGGCACTGATTTCAGAAATTAACTTCTCGGATGCAAAATTGATGGTTTGCCGCATTTCCATCACCATTTCACCCTGAGGAGTATTGACGGTGTTATCCGCTTCAAAAATCAAATCGCCGGAAAGATCACCCTGTGAAATCACTGCTGTAGCCATTCGATCCAACCAGTCACGGCCGGCAGCGGCGTCACCCGCAATCACTTCTTCCTCTTCAAGAGTTTCGCGAATAGTGATATCTACTTCCTGAACTGTGCCAAACTGCTCAAGCTGATCACCCAGTTCAGCTCCGTTTCCAACCACCAGAATTTTCATCTCCTCCGGCCGCATGTATTCGCGGGCAACCCGCTGAATATCTTCCGGTGTAATCTCGCGAAGTTCTTCGATATACGTTTCAAACGCATCTGCCGGCAATCCTAAATATTCATTACTCATCCGCTGATTTAGCACACTGCTTCGACTATCAGTTCTGAAAACGAGTGAGTTCAGAATGGAGTTACGCGTATCTTCAAGTTCCTCTGTGCTAACCGGCTCATCCTGCAGTTTTTTCATTTCGTTGCGAACCGCTTCTATGGCTTCGGCAGTAGCTTCACTGCGCGTAAACACTCCGGCATAGAACTGTCCCCTGTAGAGCGCGCTGCTTCCATAGTTTCCAAACACAGAATAGGCCAGACCCTGATCAGACCGTACATTCTGGAAAAGACGCCCCGAGAATCCACCGCTCAACACTTCGTTCATCGCCTGAAGTGCAGCATAATCCGGGTTGTCGCGGAATCCGCCAATATGCCCCATCAATACCACGGACTGATTTACATCCCGCTTATCCACAAAGTGGATAGATGGCTCGAACTCATAGTCGATCTCATCAAATTCAAGTTCATTTCTTTCTCCTGCCGGAATATCCGCAAACGCCTCTTCGAGAAGCGGCCTGATCTCTTCGACTTTAAAATCACCTACGAGGCCGATCATCAGGTTTTCCCCGGTATACGCCTTGCTGTGAAACTCAATCAAATCATCGCGTGTGATTTCATCCAGCGTATAAAGCTCTGTAACCCGGGCCTGGGGAGAATCTTCACCGTAAATCAGTTTTTGAAATTCACGAAATCCAACCTGTTGAGCATCATCATTTCTCCTGGAGATACCAGAACGCTGCTGACGAATTGCAAGATCAATTTTCTCTTGAGGCATTAATGGATTTGTCATCACATCCACTAAAACCGGCAACAGTTCATTGAAATCCTCTTTCAGAACGTTCAAGGAAGCGGAACCGCTGGTGCGTCCCATTCCGAACTCAATTCTTGCTGCCCGGTCTTCAAGCAGTTGATTGAGTTCCTCTTCGGGATATGCTTCTGAACCGCCATTTCGCATGGCATTTGTCATGATGGAGGAAAGACCCACTTTTTCAGCCGGTTCCATAAAGGAACCCGCACGAACAATCATATTCAGATTGATCAGCGGCACCTCATCATCTTCAACGAGATAAAACGTGATGCCGTTATCCAGCTCGAAAGTCTCAATATCCGGAATCTGGTATGGATTCAAATCGGGATATTCCAGGCTGTTTACATCTACAGGCTGTGCGCTCTGTTGCGTTGCCTGTTCCTGTGTAGCACACGATGCTGCGAATAGAAGCATCATGCAAAGTATTGAAAGCTGTTTCATTTTATTGATTATCATAGTTAGCACCTCTGCTTAATTACTTACCATTTCGCCGTCGTCCTGCACATTTTGTATCATCCCCACCGTGCGGTTACTTTTCTTGAGATAGGTTTCTGCCACTCGCTGTATATCCTCAACAGTAACATCATTCAATCGCTCCAGGTCGGTGAATGCGGTTCTCCAGTCGCCGCCATTTACGTGAGCGAACGCAAGTGTGCGCGCAATACCGGTGTTCGAGGTAAGTGTTCGCACGAGACCGGCACGCGTATTGGTACGTACTCTTTCAAGCTCCTCTTCCGTTACGCCTTCTTCAATAATTTTTTTCTGCTCATCCCGAAGTGTTTGTTCCACATCAGCCATATCCACTCCCTGGTTTGGTATCACAAATTTGATGAACATCCCCTGGTATTTACTTCCCGGATATCCATTCTGTGCACCAACCTGCAGTGCTGATTGATCTTCTACAACCATTTTTCTGTAGAGGCGTGATGTTCGTCCGTTGGTTAAAATTCCTGCCAGGAGGTTGAGTGCCTGGTAGTCAGGGTGCTGATTGTTTACCGTGTGATATCCTTCCATATAGATCGGCTGGGACTGCTCTTCAATCACAAACCGCCGTTCGCCGCGCTGTTCAGGTTCTTCAACCAGAAGCTCCGGTGCAGGATCCTTATACTCCATCGGATTGAAGTATTTCTCAGCAAGGCGTCTCATTTCAGCGGGATCTACATCGCCAACAATCGTAATTGTAAAACTTGACGGTGCATAAAATTTATCGTGGTACTCCCAGGTATCTGCAATCGTTGTGTTTCGGATATCAGACGGCCAGCCTACAATAGGGTTTTTATAAGGATGGGCAGAATATGCTGTGGAAGCAAATTCTTCCAGCAATCGGCCAAATGGGTTTGAATCTGTTCGCTGTCGCCGCTCTTCATAAATCACATCTTTCTCAATGTAAAATTCACGCATTACCGGGTTGATAAAACGATCGGCTTCCAGCATAAACCAAAGCTCGGCTTTATTTTGCGGCAGGCTGTAGAAATATCCGGTTGCGTCGGTAGAAGCGAATGCATTCACTCCCGAGGCACCTTCCCTTTCGATAATCTGAGTAAACTCATTATTCACTACAAATTCCCCGGCTTTTTCCTGCAGCTCCTGAAATGCTGCCCACAGTTCATCCAGCTTCTCTTCGTCCGGTTCAAATTTGTTATACTCTCTCAACCACGCTTTATAGGCGTCGTCCATCTGGTCGATATATTTGACCTCCTCTTCGTAGTTCGTTGTTCCAATGGTTTTACTTCCTTTGAAAACCATGTGCTCATATATATGAGCGATCCCGGTTCTGCCCACCGGTTCATTGGCTGATCCCACATCAACAAGTGTAAAGAAATGTGCAACAGGTGCCACGTTTCTTTCTACGATGATGAAGTGAAGGCCGTTGTCCAGCGTAAACTCAGTTACGTTCTGTTCAAATGTTTCGAGATTCTGGGCATTTACAAGATGTGCCGGCAATAAAATAATTGCCGCAAGTAACAGCCTCAAGATTGATTTGTTGTTTTTTAACATAGCTTGAAGATTGATTAGATATGATTACATCAGGTTCGTTACGCGATGAATAGAGAAAAGATTCAAAATTTTTGATTAGTAAGTAGATGATCTCTCCCCCGGGGCAAATGTGCACACCCTGACAATTAATATCAATACTGATACTATTTTTATTTTTTAACCTTCAATGTGATACAATTTTATTCACACAGAGCATATCCCATGCTTACTCTCATATTATTTTTCCCTTGATAGGATTCTATTTGCAAAGCCCGGACTTGTTAATGCCAATATGATTATCATCTGCCGAAATTATTTTTTGCCGGATCGATTTACTCCTTCTCTGAACAACTTAACGTCCGATTTTCTTTGCTCCGGAGTTTTTGTGTACTTATCAAGCCAGCGCATATCCAGCACATACTTCAACACGGCATACATCCTGCCCTTCAGAACCCATCGGTTCATGATGAAAAAAGCAGAATCTGGCCCGTTTGAAATAATCAGGGGATTCGTGAAGTAGGGTTTGTAGTTGGTCAGCGGCCGGCCGAGAATAGCCGCTTTGATATTTTTCCTGAGTACAATTCCCTGCTTCACCGCATGTACGCCAATCTGTTGATAATCTTTCCCGTTCACATCAGCCACATCACCCGCCGCAAAAACGGTAGGATTTCCCCGCACCCGGAGCGACTCTTCAGTTAATATGCGACCTTTTGTACCGGTTTTGAAATTGTGATTTATTGAAACGGATCCCGGCTGGTTGCCCGCCGCAAGAATTACTTCATCAAACGCTTTGGTGAAGCCAGTTGAAGTTTCTTCCCCGGTAATCACTGCCACACCCCGCTCTTTCAAAATAGATGTAACTTCATCCGACAGCTTAGCGGGGTAAGATGAGAGCAAGCGATCATTGTTATCAATAATCGTAATGTCTGAACTGTGCTTAAATTCAGGATGTGAAACGTTCATGGCAAGTTCAGACCCGGCTGCTCCTCCCCCGATGATCAGAAGCTTCCGCACCGAACCGGACACTAATTTCTCCCTGAGTTTCAGCAGCTTCGACATCGGCTTCACGGGCGAAATATTTTCTCCGTCAATAACCGGCCTGGTTGATGCTCCCACATTCAAAAGAAGGTAATCATAAGAAATGGTACTGCCTTCTGAGGTGGTTACTGTATTCTTTTTCTCATTGACCGATATGACTCTGCCTGCTGTAAATGGCACGTCGCAGCGTTCACACAGATTTTTCAGGTCAACGGCGGTTTGATTCCATTCATAAAATCCCGCCATAAATTGCGGCAGTGCGCCGGAGTAAATCAGGTACGGCTTTGCCGATATCAGTCTGATGCTGATATCATGCTCTTTCCACTTTCTCCCCATCTTGATAACCGGCAGCGAGGCATGACCTCCGCCAACGATTAGTAAGGTTTTTATAGCGGATGATTCCATTTCAGAATGTGAAATATCTCACACCTTCTCTCCTCATATATTCTGCGACCTCAGGCGGAGCGGCAACCCCAATACCATCAGTTAGATCCTCTTCCGTATACTCCCGGTTAGGCAAGAAAATTCCACAGACTTCTACGTTTACACCGCGGTCGATTAGTCCGTTCAGCAGCTGTTTCGGGGAACGGTTGGCGGGGGCAAATTCGGGAGATTCCACACCTCTGATCGCCAGTTCGCCGGCTTCACTACAGAGAAGAACCCGGACAGCTACATCCTGATTGGCGGATTGAGTTGCAAGTACCATCGCCATCATTTGCGTTTCAGCATCACCGGAAGTGAGTACCATAAAAAGGTCTTCTGATGAATTGTCATTGCCGGATAGTGCAGTCATAGGCGCGAATATGATGAATAACAGGAGAATGAGTTTCATATTGAAATACATTTTTATTGGGATTTAAACACAGGCACAAATTCCTTGAGCGGCATTTCAGTTGAAGTCGGATCGTTTTGATTCCGTTCAAGCGTCATTTCGTAAATGACCTTGTCGCTTCTGTAAAATCGTTTCTGGTAGTAAACGGCTTTTCCGCCAATCGTAAATGATGTCCTGTCGATCAGCAGCAGCGGTGAATTTTTGGGGACTTTCAGATCAGACGCAAGCTGATCATCCGCTATTTCGGCAGTCATCCGGTAGCATCCGCGAACAATGGGAATATCGTAATTCTCTTCGAGCTGGCGATAAATGGTGGTCTCGCCAAGATTCTCTTTATCCAGAAGCTGTCCGTATAGAATGGGCAGCCATGTGCTGTCGAACGCCACCGGCTCACCGTCGCCCAGCCTCAGCCGGTCGATGCGTATCACTTTTGTGCCCTCTTCGATCTCCAGGATACCGGCCAGCCAGTCGGGTGCATCCACCGTTATAAAATCACGAACTTCCGATGAAGCTTTCAACCCGGCTTTGGCCATATCCTCGTTAAAATCGGTTAGGCGAATCAGATTATGAGGCGCCCGCTCATCGCTAACAAAAGATCCAAGCCCCTGGCACCGATATATTATGGATTCACTTTCAAGCGACTGAAGGGCTCTGCGGATCGTTACCCTGCTTACATCAAACTTTTTGGCCAGTTCATTTTCAGAAGGGAGCTTTTCATCCGGTTTAAACTCACCTGCTTCAATTTGGGTTCGAAGCCAGTTGGTGATCTGTGCGTGTCGCGGTATACCGTCCTTTAATTTCATGAATGTACTTTAGTTTACTTAGCTTTATAAAGATTCAATATAATGAGAGATACCCTAATTATCAATACTTGTATTTACATGTATTTCTATTTAGCTTTCTTTAAATAATAAAAAACCAATTAGGAACAGCTCTATGGAAAATTTAAGAACATATACGGGGAAAAATGTGAAGCCTGATAAGGCTCGTCCGTACGCTAATCACCACCAGTTTTTAATAATAGGTGGTGGTACCGGCGGGATCACCGCAGCTGCACAGCTCAAGAAAAAACTAAAAAAGCCGGATATTGCAATTATAGAGCCTTCCGATGTGCACTACTACCAGCCCATGTGGACTTTTAATGGTGCGGGGGTTTTTGATAAAGAAAAATCAAAGAAATTAATGAAGGATATTATGCCCAACGATGTGGCCTGGATTAAAGATTATGTGGTTGCTTTTCATCCTGAGCAGAATATCGTTGAAACGGAATGTGGTACATTCTACTCTTATGAGTTCCTGGTGGTTGCACCGGGTATACAGGTTGACTGGGATGCCATACCTGGCCTTGCAGAAAATATCGGAACAAAAGGTATTTGCAGTATTTACGCCTACAATCAGGTAGATTATGTGCATGAATGTATTCATATGTTGAAGGAAGGCCGTGCACTCTTCACACAGCCTAACACCAAGTTTAAATGCGGGGGAGCGCCACAAAAAATCATGTATCTGTCATCAGACTCATGGAAAAACAGTGGAGCCTTACATGATATAGACGTGACGTTTACCAGTGCAGGATCGGTGATCTTTGGGGTACCCGAGATTGCCGAAGCGCTGCAGCCGGTTATTAAGCGATACGGGATTGACGTTAAACTTCTGCATAATCTGAAGGAGATTAAAGCTGACGAAAAAATTGCCGTTTACGACATTATGAAAGATGGAAAACCGGTGGACGAGATGGAAATTGAGTATGATATGCTGCACGTTACCCCACCTATGAGTTCGCCTGATTTTATAAAGAACAGCCCGCTTGCAGATTCAGAGGGATGGGTTGATGTTGATAAGCATTCACTTCAGCATAAAAAGTATCCGAACATATTCTCATTGGGAGATGCAGGCAGTACGCCTAACGCAAAAACCGGTGCGGCTGTACGCAAGCAGGCCCCTGTAGTTACGGGCAACCTGGCATCACTGCAAAAGGAGGGGAAAATTGATGAAAATTTCATTTATGACGGTTACGGGTCCTGCCCGCTAATCACTGGCTACAATAAGTTAATTCTTGCTGAATTTGATTACGAGAATAAAATGACCCCATCTTTCCCTTTTAACCAAGCTAAAGAGCGCCGGAGTATGTACCACATGAAAAAGGATTTACTGCCAATGATCTATTGGCAGGGAATGCTGAAAGGGAGGGCGTAAGAATTACTAAACCAACTTGTATTGACAAGTTCATACAAGTTCAGTATCTTTATCTCAGAAACAAAAAATAAACGAATTTAAAATCATGTTAGACTTTTTATATCAACCATGGCCTTGGTATGTGGCCGGTCCCATTATCGGATTAACCGTACCCGTTTTACTACTTCTTGGCGGTAAAATGTTTGGGGTGTCTGCCAATCTCCGGCACGCCTGTGCAGCCTGTAACTTCGGGAACGTTGAATTCTTCAACTACGACTGGAAAACAGCCGGTAAGTGGAATTTCACCTTCTTAATTGGAACCGTTTTAGGTGGTTTTTTAGGCGGATACATATTCGCCAACCCGGAACCAATAGCCCTGGCGGCTTCAACGATAGCTGACCTGCAGTCGCTCGGAATAACAGACTTCAGCGGACTGGTTCCTGATGATCTGTTTGCCTGGGATATGCTTGGAACCGGCGTTGGGCTCACCGTATTAGTGCTTGGTGGATTTTTGGTTGGATTTGGAGCGCGATACGCCGGCGGCTGTACTTCAGGCCACGCAATCTCAGGCTTATCAGACCTTCAGATGGCCTCACTGATCGCCGTAATCGGTTTCTTCATCGGCGGATTGATCATGACATTCTTCATCTATCCAATCATACTGAATTAATTTAGAGGACAGAAAAATGAAATTTTCAGAATATTTAAAATACCTGTTAATCGGTACAGCCTTTGGTTTTGTACTGGTAAAATCAGAAGTAGTATCCTGGTTCAGAATCCAGGAAATGTTTCGGTTTGATGATTTCCACATGTATGGAGTTATCGGATTAGCCGTGATTGTCGGGATAATATCCGTGCAGATCATAAAACGAAATAACATGAAAGATGCGCAGGGAAACCCCATTTCGATTCCGCCCAAAGATGCATCTCAGGTTAAGCGATACCTGATTGGCGGAAGTATGTTCGGATTAGGGTGGGCTCTTTTAGGGGCGTGTCCGGGCCCGATGTTTGCACTGCTTGGAAGTGGATTAACCATAATGGTGATCCCGATTTTGGCAGCACTTGCCGGCACATATACGTATGGTGTTTTGAGGGATAAATTACCGCATTGATGGGGTTAGGGCTGGAAATTAAAAGTCCCCCTTTGAAGGGGGCAGGCATTAGCGCAGCTTATGCCGGGGGATGACTTGAAGAGCATGGTTTATAGGTTGAATTAGAAGTTTTATCAACGCCTGGGTGAATCATCCCCCAATCTAAAAGCTAAGCGCTTTTAGATATCCCCCCTTCGAAGGGGGACTATTTCACGAATATCAAACAACAAAACAACCAATAGGAGAAATCTTATGTATTTCAAACAATTCTTTGACGAAAAACTGGCGCAGTACGCCTACATGGTAGGCTGCCAAGCCAATGGAACAGCTGTAGTAATTGACCCGATGCGGGATATCGATCAGTATATCGATCATGCTGCAAAACAGGGGTTAACCATTACAGCCGCTGTTGATACACACATTCACGCCGATTACATTTCCGGGTTGCGGGAATTTGCTGAACGGGGAGTAAAGGTTTACGCATCTGACGAAGGCGATAAAGACTGGAAGTATGAGTGGCTGATCGGCAGTGACTACGATTATGAGTTTATGACCGATGGTGATGAGTTCAAAATTGGAAACATTACTATTAAAGCATGGCACACACCGGGACATACTCCTGAGCACCTGAGTTATTTCATCACCGATGGAGCCGCCGCAGATGAGCCGATGGGTGTTGCCACAGGCGATTTTGTATTTGTTGGTGATGTTGGACGGCCAGACCTGCTCGAGTCTGCAGCCGGGCAGCTGGATGTAATGGAACCCTCAGCCCGAACACTTTTCGGTACTGTAGAGCAGTTCAAAAAGCTTCCTGAGTATATGCAAGTCTGGCCAGGTCACGGTGCCGGGAGTGCATGCGGTAAAGCTCTGGGCGCCATTCCCGAAACCACGGTTGGCTATGAGCTTCGATACAATAGCTCAATCAAGTCAGCTACATCAGAAGATAGTTTTGTAGACTTTATTCTCGAAGGCCAGCCCGAACCGCCTCTCTATTTTGCCCGCATGAAAAGAGATAACAAAATTGGCCCGGCCCTGATCGGCGGATTACCCTCCGTAAATCGGCTAAATTTGAACCAGATCAGCAAGCTTGCAGACAAGGAGAACGCCGTAGTACTTGATACAAGGGAGCTAAATGATTTTGCATCCGGACACATACCCGGTTCATTGCTTTCTCCATTAAATAAACAGTTCAACACCGTAGCGGGATCATACATAACGGAAGATGAGGATATCTACCTGGTAGTTGAAGAGCACCAACTTGAAGAGACTGTGCGGGATCTCTACAGAATTGGCCTGGACCACGTAAAGGGATTTATTACAGCCAGGGATCTGCTGCTCTACAAAGAACAGGATGGCGCGATGGATACCCTTGAGCTGGTCAGATTTGATGTGGTCGAAGACCTGGGAACTGAAGAACAGGTTCTGGATGTAAGAAAAGCTTCAGAATACAAAGAAAACCATATCGACGGCGCTATTAACTCCGCGCATACACGTCTGCTTGCTAACATAGACGACCTGCCAAAAAACAAAAAGCTCTATGTCCACTGTATGACAGGCGGCCGGTCGGCAGTGGCAGCCGCTTTTCTGAAAAAGAAAGGCTTTGAAGTTGCCCTGATCGATGACAATTTTACCGAGTACATGAAAAACGTACCTGCTTCTTAACAAAATCACACAGATGGCCGGTGAATCAGTATAGCCGGCCCTCTTTCTTCAACCATGACTACCTTAGCTAAGCATATCATCAACTATTTCCCCCTGGCTGAAACGCTTAGACGTTATAATAAAGAGGCATTGAAGGGAGATCTCAGCGCCGGACTGACGATCGGCATCATGCTGATTCCACAAGGAATGGCGTACGCTTTAATTGCGGGATTGCCACCTGAATATGGTCTTTATGCAGCACTGGCGCCGCTTGTGATGTATGCTTTGATGGGAACTTCACGCCATCTTAGCGTGGGGCCGGTTGCACTTGTCTCACTCCTTGTAGCGTCAGCCATCAATCCTTTAGCAAGTACCCCGGAAGAGTACATCGCCATGAGTATTCTTCTTGCACTACTGGTGGGCGGCCTGCAATTCCTTTTTGGGATTTTAAAACTGGGTTTTCTTGTCAACCTGCTCTCTCACCCTGTTCTTTCGGGATTTATTTCCGCGGCAGCGATCTACATCGGGCTGAGTCAGCTCCATCATGTTTTTGGAGTGGAATCGGTCTCTGGTGGATTACACGAAATTGTTTACGGTATCGCTCTTCAGCTGAACGAGGTTAGCGTGTGGACTCTTGTCGTTAGCATAGCTGCTATTATCATTCTTTTTGTATTCAAGAAAAAAGCACCTTCCATTCCCGGCCCAGTAGTTGTTGTGATTCTTGGAATCGGACTGCTATATACTACAAATCTAAACCACCTTGGTGTATCTGTGGTAGGTGAAATTCCCCGCGGACTTCCCGGTTTTCAAATTCCGGTTATAAGCTGGGAAATGACGCAGGCTCTGTTCCCAATGGCGATGGCTATTGCCCTGGTTGGATATATGGAGGCCATTGCGGTGGCCAAAGCTGTTCAACAGAAATCAAATGAGTACACTATCAATGCAAACCAGGAGCTGGCAGCAATCGGCACCGGCAATATTGTGGGAGCTTTTTTCCAGGCGTACCCGGGAACAGGAAGTTTTTCACGTACGGCAGTCTCGTATGAATCGGGCGGAAAAACCCCCGTAACCAGCCTGTTTGCTGTAGCTGTGGTGGCCATCGCCCTAATGTTTTTAACACCGGTCTTCTACTACCTTCCCAAAGCCATTCTGGGAGCCATCATCATGCTGGCGGTTTACGGTTTGATTGATATTGAGCACTTTAAAAAATTATGGCAACTGAAACACTACGACCGATACATGTTCCTCGCCACATTTGCCGGAACACTATTTGTTGGCATTAAAGAAGGAATTTTACTGGGTGTCACGCTTTCAGTTATCATGCTTGTCTACCGGTCGGCCCGTCCCAATGAAACGATACTAGGGCGCATTCCGGATACTCATGTTTTTCGAAATGTAGATCGTTACGAAACCGAGCGACAGAAAGAGATTCTGATTTACAGGTTTGATGCCCCTCTCCATTTTGCCAATGCAGAATTTTTCCGCAGACAGATTGATAAAATCATTAAAAATAATCCCTTCACAGAATGCCTGATCCTGGACCTGAACGGTGTAAATGATATCGATTCTACAGGTTTGGATGAACTCTTTAAACTGAAAGAAGATCTTGGGGAGAAACACATCGACCTTCACCTTACTGAGGTTAAAGCAAGAGTGAGAGACCTGATCAACCGAAAGAGCAAAAATCCGAATGATTGGCATTTTTTTATGACGATTGACGGAGCAATTGAAGCCGCTGAGCAATCAGACCCGGATTTAAAAAATATCCATACTGATATTTAATAAACCGGAGGGGGCCAAACCACCTGACACGCAAAAATCATGGAAACTGAAATTTTAATCGTCCTCTCTATAATGGCGTTCACCATCTTTATGCTGGTGACCGAGATTGTCCGGATAGATGTAACCGCAATCATCACTATGCTGTTACTGAGCTGGACAGGTATATTAACAAGCCATGAAGCTCTTTCAGGATTTTCCAGCAACGCCGTTGTGGCGATGATTGCCGTTATGATTCTGGGTGAAGGTGTTGCCAAAACGGGGATGATGTCGCGCTTTTCAAAATGGCTTCTGAAAAGAGTGGGATCCAAAAAAAACTCGGTGTTAGGGGCGCTCTCACTGTCAGTCGGAACACTTTCCGGTGTGATTCAAAATATCGGGGCCGCTGCGCTTTTTCTTCCAAGCATTATTGATATCGCACGGCGAATAAAAGTCTCTGCCTCTGTATTTATCATGCCGATAGGTTTTGCAGCTATCATCGGCGGCACCCTAACCATGGTAGGGTCGGGGCATTTAATCCTGACAAATGACCTGCTGGAGAGCGCGGATCTTGATCCCTATGGACTATTTGCAGTAACCCCGGTAGGAATTGCTCTTCTTTTTTCCGCGATTCTCTTCTTCCTCTTTTTCGGAAAGTTTATGCTTCCTCAGGGTGAAACCGATGGGAAGCTTGCAAAAACCGAACAGGAAAAAGTTGTCGAAGCATTTAACCTAAAAAAGGATATCAAATATTTTAAAATACCAAAAGACAGTCCCATGGCCGGTAAAACGGTTGAAGAGACAGGGATCTGGAGTATTCACGATATTAACATTCTCGCTGTCGGCAGAGAGAAATCACCCAATTTTGCCCCCTGGCGCGAAACGGTACTTGAAGCAGGACAAATCTTAGCCCTCTACGGCGATGAAAAGAAAATATCACTGTTTGCGCAAAAGTTCGGGATTGAACAGACAGATAAATACGGCATTTTTGAGGATATCGATGACCCTGAAGAATCAGGTTTTGCAGAAGTTATTGTACCTCCCCGATCCGACCTGGTTGAAAAGACCATACGCCAGTATTCACTTAGGAAAAAACACGCTGTGGAGCCGGTTATGCTTTTCAGTGAAGGTGAAAAAGTTGAGGGCGATTTTTCTGACAGAAAAATCAAACCCGGTGACACATTTATCATATACGGACCGTGGAACCACATTATGGACCTGCAGAGCAGTGAGCCATTTGTAGTTGCTACTTCCGTAACGGCTGAAAGAAAAGATCCCTCCAAAACGTGGCAGGCAGCAGGCAGCTTCTTTCTTGCAATTGTTTTGGCTATGAGCGGGTTCTCCATCTCTATCTCATTTCTCACAGGTGCTGTAGTTATGGTTCTTACCAATGTAATGAGCATTCAGGATGCCTATAAGGCTGTGGAATGGAAGGTGGTTTTTCTGTTGGTCGGGCTTATTCCTCTTGGCGTTGCAATGCAAAACAGCGGTACAGCCGAGTTTTTAGCAGAAAATGTAATGACGGTGGTGGAAGGAAGTCATTTACTGGTTCTACTTTTTACGGTTGGAATTCTTTCAACGATCTTCTCCCTGGTGATGTCGAATGTTGGAGCTGTAGTTGTCCTGGCGCCGCTTGTGGTAAGCATTGGATTAATTGCAGGAGTTGATCCCCGGCCGCTTGTTCTTCTTGCCGCTGTAAATGCCGGGAACTCCTTTGTGCTGCCAACCCACCAGGTGAATGCACTAATGATGACTGCCGGCGGCTACAAAACACGGGATTACTTTAAAGCAGGCGGCGGAATGACAATTATATTTCTTGTAGTCTCTGTACTGTTCTTTTATTATACTTTTTTTTAAAATACTGAACATTCCCGGAACAGAAGAAAATCGACCCGTGTTTTTATTAAATAACCGATGCGCAATAGTTTACAGAAATCAGACATCTAACATCATTATAATGAATCGTTAATTCACGGCAGGTTATGAGATCCTCAACTCTTTTAATTACATTATTTATTGCACTATCAGGGCTCGTCCTGTATAGTTTTATTTCTAACAGTGGAGAAAACAGCACTATGAGTGAATGGAAGCAGAAAGTAGAAAATGAACCTGGCGTAATTATTGATGTTCGAACTCAAAATGAGTTTGATCAGGGACATCTTGCAGAAACGGACCTGCACTACGACTTTAACAGCGGCGAATTTGAAGAGAAGGTAGATGATCTCGACAAAGATAAAACCTACTACCTCTACTGCCGAACAGGAAACAGAAGCGGACAGGCTGCTGATATCATGAAAAAGCACGGATTTGAAAACGTGCATAATATCGGTGGTTTCGAAGATCTTGCCAATTCCGGGTTTGAAACCAACTAAGGTTTTAAACTCACAATTCAATACGTTTAACTGAAACGCCTGAAATTCGGGCAAATCAAACTGCGATATGAGCTATAAAAATCTGTCAGAAGAGTCATTCAAGGAGATTGAAAAAGAGATTAAGAGCGATGAAAGTGTTGTAGGTATCGATGCAAAAAAAACTCACATTATCATCATCCACATGCTTCAGGAGATCGAAAAAAAATTGAGTGAACTTGAATCCCGGCTGAAAGAAGTAGAAAGATAGCACTCACTCCACATTGCCATTTGAATGCTGTTTACTCCTGCATCACATGGGCTGCAATACGTAGCGGGGCGCCACTCCCATCGCGTATTTTCATCGGTAGTGCAACCACATACGCTCCGGTTGCAGGAAGCAGATTCAGGTTTGCTACATTTTCAAATCCCGGTATATTTTCCTCAAACAGAACCTGGTGGGTTTCAAACAGCTCAGATTGACCGAAATCAAGGCTGGGTGTATCGAGCCCAACTGCTTTAATAGTTCGGTTTTCGACCAGCCATCTTGCTGTGTCGGGGTGTATTCCCGGAAAACTGAGTTCTGCCAGTGCGGCTTCTCCCCGGTTCGAAGTTCCGAGGTATTGTTCAGCGTCTGGCCAAAAACGGCTCATTCCCGTATTGAACAATAGAATCGTTTCCTCCGCAAGCTCTCCATGCTCCTCTTCCCATCTTTCAATATCAGAAACCTGGACCTGGTAATCCCGATCACCCTCCACCTCATTCGTAACATCAATCACTGAAGCGTAGCCGGTAAGCTGATCCAACTCCAGCTCATCCACTGTTTTTCGGTTCTCTGCAAAGTGGATAGGTGCATCAAGATGTGTACCGCCATGTTCAGCCGTGCAAAATTCATACGCTTCGTAGTAAAAACCGGCGTCCGTTTCTCCCACAAAAACCGTATCGAGATGAAACGTACTGGAAGTCGGCCAGAAAAGTGTCTCTTCTGAATAATCGTGGGTCAGATCAACCCATGTACCGGCTGACCAGTCATTGGAATTTCCATGTGAACAGCCAGATAGAATAACCAGAATAATTGGAAGTGAATATAGGAAGAATTTCATCAGAGCAGGATTTATGTTGAGTTACTGTATCAAATCAAATAAAAAGGTTTGAAGATCCCAGACAAGTTTAATTCAGTCTGCGTTAGCCGATCAATCAAACAGCTGTTCATCAAAAGTGAACGGCCTGATGTTTTCTATTTTAACTGATGAGAAATCCGGATGCCCGGGGTTGAACAGTAAATTCGGTTCTTCAGGAATCACAGCTGAAGGTACGCTAAGAATTAAACTCTCCATATTTTCAAGCCATTCATCCCCAATACGTTTCACACTGCCGGGTGACGGATAGTTTTGCCAGTCAGCTGGAAGTTTATCTTCCTTTATGCTTTTAATTATTGAACTTTCCGGGATATCAAGCCGAATCATAGCAAGGTCTTTTGGAAGAAGCTGAATCTGTGCATGAACCAAAACCTCGAGAGCAGCCAATGATGCCTGTTTTGAAGTGTACAACATGGCATATCCTCTGCTGTTCCAGCGGCCACCATACATGCGCGCTCCTTCACCACTCAGATCGCGTGAATATTTCTCTCTTGTAATCCGGTAGGCTTTCATGAGATATTGATCAAGAATAGACGCCGTGTTCTATACGACCAAGAAGATCGGTAACCAATGCGGCGCCAAAACTTGTATCGAGAAGTGTGAACGGCTTTTCGGACCCAAGTGCTGTATTCGGTGTAAAAACCCATGTTTTAAACTTTTCGGGTGAACCGAAAACATCGGTTCCTTTCAGAAGAACATCGGCAATAATTAACACATGCTCGGAGAGATCTTTTTTTAGGCGCGTGTTGCTATCATACCGGTTGAACTGCCGTTCAGAAACCGGAAGCACAGTAACCAGATCTTTTACTGAAATTGAAGTGATTTCCGAGAGCTTTTCGATGGACTCTTTCAAAAGGCCAGCACGGACCATCTTTACCTTTTCGGCCTCATTTTGCGATACGTATGCAACACCTGCATCTCTGAAGATATTATTTGACGGATATTCCGACATAAGCATATGACTTTACTATCAAGACATATGCAATTTATCAAATTTCCATTGGTTTTCAAAATCCGGGAGATTTCCTGAAAACAGGATTAGTTTGACGCGAACCGAACGGTATAATCATCCCGAAAATCCAGCATCTCACCTGATACGCGTGTGCCTTCATTTGTATCCCGCATTTCATACTTAATGAGCTGGCCGGGTACTTCTTCGGTTATCCACCACCGCACATTCATGTGCTCATCCCCCTCTTCCTCGGTTCCTTCATAAAACAGAATAGTGGTGTTAAAACTATTCGACCCTACCCGTATAGTTTCTGTTCCCTCACGATACTCTTCCCATTCATCCATGTTGAAGTAAGCCGTATGAAAACCATCCTCACGCAGTTCATCATAATCTCCGTCAATATCTCCTGTGTCACCATTTTCTCTGAATACATGGTGTTCCACATCACCCGATTCCGGATTTCTCATATACATTTCCAGCGGTTCCATAGAGCGATTAAATTTAATTTCGTACTCAATGGCGTCATCATCTTCGGGCTGATAACTCAGATACCACCAGCTCGATCCATCTTCATCCTTTTTGACCAATGCTCTTTCAGTGGTGAAGCTAACTCGTTCCTCTTCACCCTCCGTTTCCATCCGCCAGACGGCTCCCTGTCCCTCTTCAAAATCTTCAAATCCGGCGCCATATCCGCCTACCATAAACGCCTGAGTATATGCGAGCTGGTAGAGCATATCACTTGTGTATCCCGCGATAAGGCTGCTGACACCACGATATACCCGCTGTTCCACTTCGTCACTCACCGCATTTGTCGCACCACGATAAGCCGCTTCCTGAAGCTGGCTGCAGGAAATCGCAATCAGTGCGAGAACAACCAAAAATAAACTGCCTGAAATAAACCTGTTAGAAAAAGAAGTACCCATTTCTGAAACCTGAATTTTGTTTGAAAGTTATACCCATCTTGCATTAATAATGCGTAAAATTTCAAATAAAACTATCAAAAAAAATCTCAAAAGTGATTTTTTTAAAGTATTCTGCGTCCTGATTTGATCCCCTTTTTGAATCCATCACTTATCAGATGATTTTCCTAAGTTTTTACACTTTGTGGGAATAGATTTCCCCACAATTTTCTGGAGGACCTACTCTTCATTTCTGTACTTGTCCGCGAGTCCTTTAAGAAAATATCGAAGCAGCTGATCTCCGCACGGCCTGAAATTTCTGTGATCTTCAGACCGGAAGAGGGCGCTAAGCTCAGATCCCGAAATTGAAAATCCAACAGAGTTTAAAATCTCAATCACATCCTCTTCCCGGAGTGTAAATGCGATTCGGAGTTTCTTTAAAACCGTATTGTTCGTTACCGGAAGTTCAACCGGTGGTGGTTTTTTGCCTTTTTGCCGGCCGCGTTTGTGGATAATCAATCCATCCAGAAAATGGGCCGTGAGTTCATGGCTTACATCCTTCTCCACAACGGTTCCGTCAATTTTCGTGATTTCCTCTTTTTCATCAGAAAAAATGGCCTCCATTTCTTGCCGGGTAGGTTCATAGCCCCGCAATTTGCATATTTCTGCAATATCAGGCTTTTTCAGATCCAGCGTGTAGCTGATACTTTTTAAAACATCGTCGTTTCGCATAAAACGGGTTGAGTTGGTGGTTTGATCAATCTCCGCCCAAAATAACGAAACTGGCGGCGAATCGTGAACGATTTCCGTAAATCTTTCTTTTTTGAATTTCCATCCGCCGCTCATAAACAACTGAATCAACCGAACCGGGATTTCACGATGAAGATCGCCTTCTTTAGCACCAAAACGTACGATCGCACTTATTTTGATCAACTTATAGAACAGACTTCTCATACCATCACCTACTTTGAGGATCTTCTCACAGAAAAAACGGCGACGCTCGTCAAGGGATACGATGCGGTTTGTGTATTCGTGAATAATCCAGTTGATCGTCCGCTCCTGGAAAAAATCTCCGAATTGGGTATCGAGGTAGTCGCTTTGCGGTCTGCCGGTTTCAATCACGTGGATCTCGAAGCGGCACAGGATCTGGGAGTGAAAATTTTTCGGGTGCCAGCCTATTCTCCTGAAGCCGTGGCTGAACATACAGCAGCATTAATTCTCACCCTGAACCGGAAAACACACAAAGCGTATAACCGGGTTCGTGAAAACAATTTTTCGCTTGATGGGCTTGCTGGTTTTAACCTGCATCAAAAAACCGTGGGAGTCATCGGCACGGGCACCATCGGTACCGCATTTTGCAAAATCATGACCGGTTTTGGATGCGATGTGTTAGCGTTCGACCCAAATGTAAATGAAGAGGCAGAGCAGATCGGTGTATCGTATGTGGATCTGGATGAGCTTTTTAAAAAATCGGATATCGTCTCCCTGCACTGCCCGCTCATCCCGCAGACCCGGCATATGATAAACGAATCGTCGATTTCCAAAATGAAAACCGGCGTGATGATTATCAACACCAGCCGCGGCGCACTGATTGATACCGCCGCTGTGATCAACGCTCTGAAACAGAAAAAGATTGGGTTTCTTGGAATTGACGTCTACGAACAGGAAGAGAATCTCTTTTTTGAAGATCTTTCAGAAGAGGTGATACAGGATGATGAAATCACCCGCCTGATGGCTTTTCCAAATGCGCTGATCACCGGACACCAAGCATTTTTGACAGCCGAAGCACTCCGCGAGATTACCAAGATCACGCTTCAAAATCTTACTGACTATGAAGAGGGAAAACCCGTTGAAAATGAGATCAAGGCGGGTTGATCAGGTTTTATCATAGCAGTCTAAATCATAGCAGTCTAATAAGTATTCAGGTCGAAATATCTCATTCGTTTACCAACTGCAGGAACAGGTCTGTTCATAGTATCAAGATCAATCCCGGCTCTGTTTTTCGCAGATTTTTGCTGTGTATACCGCGGAGTTTCGCTGATACGCCCTGAATAAAATTGAAGACTATCCACGAACAACCGATAGCTCCCTGAAGTCACGGCCTGAAGGCTCCTGGTAAATACTCAATCCAAATTCTGGCGCAACGGCAAGCAGGTGATCGAACATATCAGCCTGAATTCCCTCGTATTCCGCCCAAACTGTTGTATCTACAAATGCGTACACCTGCAGTGGTAATCCCTTATCGGTAGGTTCAAGCTGACGCACCAGCATCGTTAATTCCTTTTTCGAACGCGGATGTTTTTTCAGATACTCGATAACGTAGGCGCGGAATGTCCCGACATTTGTGAGCCACCGGCCGTTTGTAAGCGTTGAATTGCTCGTTTTGAGATGCTTTTTGTTGTAGGCATGAACATCATCCATTTTACTTTCGATATAATCTTTCAAAAGGTGCGATGTTTTCAGCCGCTCGATTTCATTAATGGTTAAAAACCGGATCGATGAAATATCAATATTGATGGAACGCATGATACGCCGTCCGCCTGCCTCCTGCATACCGCGCCAGTTCCTAAAACTATGCTCAAGAAACTTGTGAGTGGGAATCACCGAAATCGTTTTATCAAAATTCTGTACCTGTACAGTGTTCAGCGCAATATCAATCACATCGCCATCTGCGCCGAATTGAGGCATTTCAATCCAGTCTCCCACCCGGATCAAATCATTGTTGGTGAGCTGTACACTGGCAACCAGCGAGAGGAGCGTATCGCGAAACAGCAGCAGAATAATCGCCATGATCGCACCAATTCCGCTCAGAAAATACCACGGTGATTTGTCAGCCAGGCTGGAAATAATAAAGAAACCGGCCATGATATAGATGATCACTTTACCAAGCTGAATATAGCTTTTAATCGGAGCGCTGTCTTTCGAAGCATTCATCAGGTAAAGCGTATGAATCGAAGAGAGAAACGCATCAAAAACGCGTGCACCAACCAGGATCATCGCGGCGGCCGTAATCCGGACGATAAAGCTGGTGACATCCTCATGAAATTCAGGAACAAGGTTGATCCCGTTATAGATCACCACAAGCGGAACCATAAAAAGTGCCCGTTGCGGCAATTTATGCCTCAGAATAACAGCATACCACTCCGTGACTGTTTTCTCGTCCAGCTTGTGCAACAATTGAATAATCCAGTAGCGGATAATCAGGTGGACAATTCCCGCAATCATAAAAATCACAAAAAGCCCAATAGCAGCTACCGTATGCTCGCCACGCATTTCTTCGGGAAGAATTCCCGCCAGTTGCTCCAATAAACTGCTCTGCGCAGCATTATTTAGCAGCCCGGAAAAAGAGATCAACATTTCTTGTATCAGTACCTGAATCATCATCCGATTTTTTTATTACCCGTAATTTGGATTGCAAAGGTAAGGCGTTTCGAGAGAAATACTATCATCGAAATTAAACTCTCCACTATCATTATCTATAGAATTTATAACTGTACCCGGATGTGAACAGTTACTCCATTTTTGTACATTATCAAAAAATAAACTACGCTTTAGGCTTGATGAAACGGCAGATCAAACAGAAATTATGAGCAGTGTGCGGTCTTCAACCATGGGGGGAATTGTGTGGAAGTATCACTCCGGTCAGCGCACGATCGCTATCCTTTCCGGATTAAATGGCACTCGGGAGTGGAAGCTGCCGGTGATTGAGCCAAACGGATCACAATTAAGTCAGTCAGCCCGGTTTCAGAAAATCGGCCGGCTGGTCGGAGCCGAACTTGATCACATTCAGATCGCCGATTCACTCTTTTATCCTGAACGGGAGCCACCCGGAGTTGTCGTTTTTTGGCATCTCCAGGTGAAACCGGGCGGACGGAAGATTGAGCAGCCGAAAGGAGTGCAGGTAAAGTGGCTGAGACCGGAAAGAGCGGCGGAATTAATCACAGACAGGCAGGAGAAACAGCTGATTCTTCAGGTGAACTATCCTGATGAGGCTGAGAATGGGGTTTATAAATCTCTCTCCAAAGACGGTGATCTCAACCTAAACCCGAACTCAAAACCCAAACCGGTAAATAAATCTGCCTTTGAACGGCTTGAGGGTGACCTGCAATCATTCAGCGGTGAACTCGAATTCTTAATTCGCGACAACCTGCTCCCCGATGGTTCCATTCCGCCTTGGGGTGAACAGGCTGGTGCGCTGCTTAACATTGCAGCCCGGCAGATGCGGATCGGAAAACTGGATGCGGCCTGGAAAAGCCTTCATACCTCCAAGAGACTGGCTCTTTTTGCACTCGAACAACAGGATGTGCCTAAGATGGCTGAACGGATCCGTCATGAAGCGAACAACTTAAATGAATGGAGAAAACAGAGCGTACTGAATATCTTGAGCGAAAATAACGATGGCCAGATCAGCATCGACAATATGTCTCTCTTTCTTGCCGCACAGATCCGTGATGAGCATTTCAACAACAATTATTACAAAAACCGGCTTACGCGAAATGTCATCAAAACGCTGATGATCTTGCTGGCAGTTTCGCTTGCAGCTATTTTTATGTACTTCATCGTACTATCCCAGCTCAATCTCTCAAACCTGATCTCCTTTAACGGTGAAAACCGGGTGATTCAGGAAGTTCCGCTGCTAATCGGCATTCTGCTTTTCGGCCTGTTTGGCGGTGTTGTGAGTTCGCTGTTTAAAGTAAAAACCGTGGATAATTCACTCCGAAATCCGGAAATCCTGAACAATTATCTGTTCACTACCATCCGTGTTTTTATGGGCGGAGCGGCTGCCATCGCTATTTTTATTTTGCTTGAATCGGAGTTTTCTGACATTGTATTTGGCAACTTCAGCCTAAGGCCTGAAAATCACTTTACCTACTTTGCGATTGCGTTCGTCTGCGGATTCTCAGAGCGGCTGCTGATGAAAGCCGTCTCTAAAATCTCTGAATAGTTCATAACGGATCAGCTTCACCACGCATAATATTTCGGCTCACAAATTCACCTTTCGGTCTTCCTGATTTTTTCTATTTTCCTGCAGATATTTTTCTCATTCAACGATCCATTTTATGACCTATATTCGCGCTACGATTCTCACAATCATCGCTGCCGTTTTTGTTGCTGCGGCCTACGTTTCCGATCCCTATTTCGATGCCTATCTCAAGTGGGACGCCGGTGATTACCCCGCCGCACTGGAACAGATGATCGAAATTCTTGAAGGTCCGCAAGCCGATCAATATTTCGATGAGATCGCCACGCTCACCGGTGAACTCTACAGGGTTGATACGGTTGCTGTGGATGGCCGAAATCCTGTTTTCAGCCCGGATAATCGCCACTTTTCCTGGGAAGAAGAAAATGGCGTCACGCAGATCGCGGAGATTCTGGAAGATAGTATTCAGATTTTGCATACCCTTGATGGCAGTGATTTGATCTTCTCTCCGGCCGGAAATCACGCAATCATTCAGCAGGTTCAATCCACAGAAAAAGCTCTCGATTTGCAGCAGCAGCTACAGGATGCATTTGATGCACGGGACCGGGCGGGCATTTTCAGAGCGCGGGATGCACTCCAATATGAGCAGGCACTGCATCGCTCTTTTGTGCTCGTAGATCTGGAATCGGGGCGTACAGATCCCATCAACACAAATGAATTGATCGTTCAAAGTCCGGCTTTTGCAGAGGATGGCAGCCTTTACTTTGCCGGAATGAATCCAAATGAACCGGTTCAAAGTGATATTTACAAAATGGATCTTACAAGTGATACCGCTCCGGAACGCATCACAGCCGGTGAAAACTTTTTCGACTATCCCCGCCCCCTGCCTGATGGAGGAATAATAGCGACAATAAATCCCCGCTCTACATTTCCAACCGATCCGGAGCGAGAGACCCATCAAACCGAAACCGAACCTTCCGTGGTTCTGCTGAATGGTGATGGAACTGTAACGAAGAGCTGGATTGGGGAATCACCGGTTCTGTCGAAATCTGGAAATCGCCTGGCTTTTATGACAGAATCCGGCGGAGAAAATCACATCCATAGCGCAGATCTTTCGGGTGAAGATTATGAAGCTATCACACTGGTGTCATCGGAAGACGCCATTCAAAATCCTGCATTGTCGCCGGATGGGAGTAAGCTCGCATTTATGATCCGTTCAGGCATCAGCTGGGATATCCACCTGGTTCACACCGCTGATGGCTCGGAAGAACCACTCACGTTTGATATTCAGCACGAACTTTTCCCGCATTTTCTGGATGATGAACGCGTACTTGGCATGATGGGTGAAGCGCGCCACCGGCGATCCCATATTTATGATGTGAGCACGAAAGAATTTTATCGCCTGTTTCACAACAACAGCGTAAGAACCGTTTCGATGGAGTATGAGTGGGAACCGAGCCCGGATGGAAAACATCTGCTTGTGGTAGCCGAACGGGATGGCAATACCATAACTCCTGAACGGGGTGTTTACCTGGTTCGGATTGGAGAGAGAATCAGCCGGGAAGCGATGCTGGAACGACTCCGAAAAAATCTTGAAAACGAGCTGGATCTCCGCAGCCGGGCGGAAAATATGTACGAGCCGATTTATGATGAGGTGCGAAGTGCAACGCAGGAAGTGAATATCACGCGGCTTTATCACTACCAGAAATCGCTTTACGATTTTGGATCAAAACATATGACCCAGCCCGGAAATCAAAAAGCATCGGAATATATTTATGAAACCCTGAAGTCGTTTGGATATGAGCCGGAGCTGCAATGGTTCAGTCCTTCGGGTGATATTGAAACAGCCAATGTAATTGCGAGGCTGGAAGGCACCGAGCATCCTGAGGTCGTTTACATTCTCAGCTCCCATTTCGATTCTGTGCTGCGCAGTCCGGGCGCCGATGACAACAGCACCGGAACGGCCGTACTTCTCGAAGCGGCCCGTGTACTTGCCGAAAACCCACAGCCGGCAACCATCATTTTTGCTTCGCTGACAGCGGAAGAGTCTGGACTGCTCGGGGCACGTGAATTTGTCCGTGTTGCAGATCAGGAAGGACTTACCGCAGCCGGAGTGATTAATAACGACATGATGGGATGGACCCGCCACCATCGCCTGGATGATACCATCCGGTTCTCCAATTACGGAATCCGGGATGTACAGCACTCCGGGGCCATTCTGTTTTCTGACCTGATCACCTACGATTCGCGCTACTATCGCAATACCGACGCCCACGTATTTTTTGATGCGTACGGTGATGTGATTGGCGGCATCGGCTCCTACCCGATCCTGGGAAACCCCAACTATCACCAACCAACTGACCGACTGGAAACGATCAATCACAACCTTGTACAGGAAGTTGCCCGTTCCACAACGGCTACACTGATGATGCTTTCCAACGCCCCATCAAAAGTAACGGGACTTGAATACCGCGAACGAAGCCGGAGTCGAACAGAACTGAGCTGGAATCCATCCGCTGAATCGGATATTGATTTTTACCGGGTAAGCTTCACCCATCGCAACGGAGAGAAAATGACTGAGGAAACAGCATCGGAGCAGATTACCATTCGCAACGCCGATCTGTCAAAAGAAATTTCCGTTGTTGCGGTGAACAACCGCGGTATCACGGGTTGGGACCCGAGCCGGCTGGAAACAGAATAGCGGGAAAATATTCCATCATTTTTTTTACAGGTCATGAGTTATGACAACATCCTGCTCAAAATCAAAGAGTGTCATGCGGCGAAGATTATAAAAACTAATCCAGTAGTTTCGAATGGCCTGGATATAACTTCTGAGCGCTGCATCCCGCTCTGTTTGAGCAATAAAGAGATTTGTAATATCAATCTGCCCGATTTGGTACCGGTTGCGTGCTACCTCATACCGCCGGTCGGCTATCCTTTCAGAGAGTTCCGCCAGCAGTACCTGATCCCTCAGCTGATGAAACTCCGCAACCATGTTTTGCACCTGAAGGTCAAACTGTGCCTGCTCAAAAGCGATATCATCTGCCACCTGCCGCTGGGTATTTCTGGCGAAATTTACTTCGGCTCTCTGTTTACCCCAGTTAAATATCGGAATCTGGAAATTGAGGGCCACAAACTGCTGGCTAAGTGGTTCCTGGTAGGTATTTAAAAAATTCTCTGAGGTTTGATTAAGCCCGTAATTTGCCTGGATCGTTGCAGAAAATGAACTCTGTTTCATTGCCATATCAAGCGTACGCTCCGCTTCAAGCGTCTGCATTTCAAAGTTGAGATACATGCTGTTATAGAGTCTTGCCATCTGCAGGGCTCTCTCCTGGTCAACATGAAATTCAGGGACATCTTCAGGAATATCGACCTCTATCGGGATATCAGGGCTAAGGCCAAGCAGAAGTCTGAAATTATCTATCTGCTGATCATAATTCAGCTGAGCCTGTGTAAGTGAGGATTCTGCATTCCGGAGCTGAAGTTCTGTTTGAAGCAGATCGTTTTCGGCAATATTGCCAACATTATACCTGCCCTGTGATATGTTATAAATTGAATCGTTTGCAGCTACGTTAAATTCTGCAATATCCAGGTTTATCCTGGATAGAAGCAGATCAAAGTAGCGCTGAGTTACTGTGAGGGACAGGCTCTCCATCGCTTCAGTATATTCTTTTTGAGCAATTTGTAGCTGAAGCGGCTCGATCCGGTTTCTCCATTTCAACTCGTTAAATTGAAATAATGGCTGACTGTAGCCGATCACCACTGGTGTTGAACTCCATAAATAGGTGTTTTCGTTTGCAAAAACACCAAGTCTTGTTATACCTGTTGAAATGGAAAGGTTACCCCCTGTAGGCATAACCGGCTGTTCAATGGAAAGACCAAATGATGCGTTGGATTGCTGAGTGTAGATTAATGAAGTAGTACCGTCCGGGTTAAGATTATCACGAAAAGAACGCCGGTAATTTGGAGCATTCCCGCTGGCACTGAGGCCCGGCAGCAGATCTGCCCTGAACGATCGGTAACGCCATTGGTTGGCAATCAGAGCATAACGTGCACTTTGGGAAAGCGGGCTCAGATCAATAGCAAGATCAATCGACTCCTGCAGCGTCAGCGGATAAGTGTCATCGAAATTCTGACAAACCGCTTCTTTATGAATCGTTATGCTAAATAAAGTGATTAACAGAACTACTACCGCCAGTTTATTTTTAATCATATAAATGTTATGTCTCAAGCTTGCCATTGTTCTCTGATGAACTCTTGAATTCCCATTGGATTATTCGTGCCTTAGTGCGGTGACCGGCTCCTGTTCGGCAGCTCTCTTAGCAGGGAAATAGCCAAATACCACTCCTATGAGAGTCGCTACACCAAATGAAATCAGTATTGAACCGATGGTTACAATGGATACAATTCCGGCTGAAACTTCGACGATATAACTGAACCCAATTCCCACGACAACGCCCAGAAAGCCTCCTGCAACACAAATAACCAAAGCCTCGGTTAAAAACTGAAGCTGAATATCCTGTCTTTTTGCGCCCACAGCTCTCCTCACACCAATTTCTCTGTAACGTTCAACGACCGATGCCAGCATGATATTCATGATGCCAATACCACCTACCAATAGCGAAATGGAAGCTATAGACGCGAGTACAATATTAAAAATTCTTCGGGTCTGCTGCTCTTGCTGTAGTAGCAATTCAGGAACGATAATTTCGAAATCCACTACCTGGTTGTGACGACGTTCAAGCATTCGCGAAATAATTTCGGCTATCGTCACGCTGTAACTGTTATCTGTCACCTGAACGATAGCCCGGTTGAGCTGATGATAGTTCCTGTCGCGCTGTACTTCGGCATTTGGATTGTTTTCCGCCGCCTGTGCAGCCTGCACATCCCGGTTCGTAACCAGTGCCCTGTTTCCATATCGCAGTAGCACACTTTCTGCAGGAGCAAAAACATCCTGATTATAGTCACGGATTCCCAGGTTTTCTATCTGGCTGGATGTCAGCTGCCGTTCCTGCAGCACCCCAACAACTGTAAACCAGACATTTCCGGCTTTGATCTTTTTTCCGATAGGATCTTCCCCCGGAAAAAACCGGGTTCTCACACCATGCCCTATAATGGCAGCCGGTATAGACTCCTCGAAGTGTAGAGTCGTAAAATTTGTACCTGAGTGAATTTCAAAATTATTGATATCAAAATAGCGATCGTTTACACCAACAAGTTTTCCGCTCCTCATCTGACCCGCCCGGATAAATTGAGTATCGTAGATTATTTCTGGAGTTACGGCTTGTACGTGCGGAATCTGGGTTTGAATGCTATAGAGATCTTCGAGTGTGAAACCGGGGCTGAACCGACGCTGATTCAGAAATTCTTCCTCACTGTCCTCAACCTCCCCCTCACTCTGCTCTGCCACAGGCTGAATAATGACGTTATTAGTCCCCAGGAGCTGCATATTGGAGAGAATTTCCTGTTGAGCACCGGTTCCAATGGCAAGCATAGCAATAACAGAAGCTACTCCGAATATAATACCCAGGGATGTAAGGAAAGAGCGAAGCTTGTTTCGTTTGATTGCTTCTATAGCAATGTCCAGGTTGTATGAAAATATTTGATACAAATGATGATTATTTCAGGCTATTGTTTTAGTGGTATAAGTGTTTTTGTGGTATAAAAATCAGGGAGCCTCAACGATGTCTGCTTCCTGTTCAGAAACAACATCCTCTTCCGGCACCAGCTCATCTCTATACTTTTCAAGCACATTCTCTGGCAACCTTATCTTTCTCATAGCAGACGTATCGGGAGGCATGGAAATCATCACCTGGTCATCTTCTGTAATACCTTCAAGGATTACTATATCATTGTCATTTCTTGCGCCCATAATAATTTGCTGCATCACAGTTTGAATACCCTCTCTTTTGAACACAAAATGGTCATTATTGTGGTTGTGGACCGATTCAAGAGGAACAAACAAAGCATTTTCAATGGTTTCAACCAGGATCTCGTTGCTGGTTGTCATAGCCGGACGAAGGGTGGTGTCTGATTCATTGATCTCAATTTTTACTTCAAATACCTTTGAGTGAGAATTTGGGCGCTGCTCCCCTATATTGGCAACTGAAGTCACAACCCCGGTGAGCTCCTTGTCACGAATAGCATCCAGCCCGATCTGAACAGACTGATTGGTGCGTATTTTCTGAATATCCACTTCATTAATGTAGGTGATGGATTCCATTACACTAAAGTCCGGGAGTTCAGCTACTACAGGATCAAAAGAATTAATACTACTGCCCGTCGTGGTTTTACGTCCCTGCCAGTTTCTGGCATATACCACCATACCGTTTTCGGGTGCAAGAATGGTAAAATCATTCATTACTCTCATGATCCGGTCAAGGCCATTTTTCTCCTGAGTAAGAGTGGCTTCTATCTCACGTATACTCGCTTCAGCCTGGCGCACCCGTGTGCGATAGTTTTGCTGCTCCTGGGCAAGTTGGCGTTCCGTACGTTCAAGTTCAATCTGGGTCTGACGCTGCACGGCGGGTGATTCATATACTGACTGGTCTACAGCAATCTGTCTCTCTTCAAGCTGAAAATGAAGGTTTTCAAGATTGTCACGGGCTTGTGACAAGGTAAGAGAACTGTCCAGCTGAGCCTGTTCAAACTGTGATTCAGCCCTCTGAACTTCAAGCTCAGCATTTTGCAGCCGGGTAAGGGCCTCTGAACGGTCAATCTCTGCTACCACATCTCCCTTGCTGACAATGGTCCCTTCCGGCACAAGGTTCTGTATGGTCATATTCCAGATCTGAATTTCGCGTGCACCCTGCGGGCCCCTGATCTGAATGGAGTTTTTTGCCTGAAGTTCACCGGTTGTTGCTACCGAAACTTTAAAATCACCATATTGAGGACTTACAAAAATATCAAAATGTTCACCTGTATCCCTCCCCAAAAAAGCCCAAATTGAAATTAATACCCCTATTGAAAGAATGGAATAAGTAATTTTTTTAACCATGATGAGGGTTGTAAATTGTTAAAATATCTTTTTCAGGTACTCAGACTGGAAAAACATCTATCACTGCATTTAAAAACCATCCCCGTTTCTTGATGATACCAGGCTTCTAAATGAATACTATTAACTGCGTAGTTACTAATATATTTTAACATTAGCAAAAGTTTGAAGCTAATTTTTCAAAAAATATTTAGAGAGAGGATAAGGGCTGATGAAAAGGGTATAATCCAGTTCTAATTCTTTTATAACCGGCTGCTCCTTCCATGCCCAAAAAGAAGTTTACATAGAAGATGGGTCTGGGGTATCTTATTTATCTGAGATATTTGCCCTCTACACAGCGATAAGGCACCACTGAAATCTGATATCTCAGCTTATCCGGTCAAATCATCTCTATTAAAAACAACGGAAGAGTCCGGTTCCTTTCCTGAAAGGATAGCAAGTACATTTTCTACTGTTTGCAGACACATGTTCCGATAGGTGGTGTCTGTTAAGCTTCCCGTGTGGGGTGTGATAACTGTTTTAGGATGAGTGAGCAGCGGGCAGTTTTTGCCGGGCGGTTCAACAGCCAGTACATCGGCAGCAAAACCGGCTATTTTACCCTGGTTTAATGCTTTTAACAGTGCATCTTGATCGATAACAGCACCACGGGCCGTATTAATCAGAAAGCTGCCCGGTTTCATCATCCCAAGCTCTTTTTCACCCAGCAGGTTCCTGGTTTCTTCCAGAAGAGGCAGGTGAATGGAGATAATATCAGATCGTTTCAGAACTTCTTCAAGCGAATAGGAATCTGACCTGGTTTGCGCGGGAAATTCATTCCAGAAAATCACGTTCATTCCAAAGGCTTTTGCGAGGCGGGCAACGCGACTTCCGATATTACCAGTACCTAAGATTCCAAGGGTTTTGCCATGTATCTCATCGCCACTGTACTGATTTCGAAACTCCCAGTTATTCTGCTTTACCTCCGAAACTGTTTTCCATGTATTTCTCACGAGCATCAGCATCAATGCAAGCGTGTGTTCAGCCATTGTATCTGAATTAGAACCAGGTGCATTCACAACTTTGATGTTTCGTGTTGTAGCTTCATCTACATCAATATTATCCAATCCAACCCCGCAGCGGGCAACTACTTTTAAGTCAGGATATTTTTCGATTAATACCCGATCCACCCGCCCTTTCCCTCTGGTGATAATAGCCTGTACAGATTCATTTCCTGTTATTTTCAGGGGATCAGTTTCGTTGAATGCCTCAAAAACGGCGGCTTGTTTTCGCAGTTTTGAATCAGCTTCAGCGGCGATGGTCTCAAGAAGCAGAACGTTTTTTTTCATACGTTTTATACCGGATTCTGAGAATCTGAAAGACCCTCACTATTCCTTTTTAGTTCTTTTCTGTTTACTTTTTTTTGTGATAGAGAGTGGCGTTATCACTTTTTAATCCCCGATTATCTTCTCTGTTTGATTTATACAGCCCTTCTCCGAAAAGTGAATCCTCGAAAATTTCAGGGTCAATCTGGGCTTCCGGATCTGATGAAAGTTCTACAAGATTTCCGGATGGATCACGAACGAACATCTGCATCGCACCATCGGGAAGGCGCCGAACTTTCCCCCACGGTTCCACATCAACAACCTGGAGCTCCTTCATCCGTTTAAATATCGCATTAAAATCATCTACCTGTAGACAAAGGTGGCCCCGAAAGGACGTCGTATCCTCCCACTCGGTAAGATGAAGCTGCTGATCATCATTGATAATGAAAAACTGGGCCGGATAATCAAAATTGAACGCAGGAAGAGGTTCAAGGCCTAATTCCTTTTCATAAAATTCAGTTGCCTTTTCCAGGTTATCCACGATAAGCGTGACATGATTAATTTTTACTGCTTTTGCCATGATGCGTCCGGTTTTTGAGTTGTATGTATGGTGATACTAAATATTTACATTTTTGCCCTATAATAACAGAATCACAAAAATGAGGGTTCTTTTTTTCGCTTTAAATCCGTTAAACGGTCTGACTGTATTCCCGGATGAAATCCCAGTTCGGTGTCAGGCCCAGTCCGGGTTTTTCAGGTGCACTAATTGTCCCGTCCGAAACTTCGATCGATTCCTCTACCAATTCGTACATCATTGGATTTCCACCCAGAGAAAATTCGATGATGGTGGCTGATGGAGATGCAAAAGCTGCGTGAACACCGGCCATAAATGAAAATGCGGATCCCCAGCAGTGAGGCGCCAGTTCAAGCTGAAAAACACTGGCAAGATGTGCTGTTTTCATAGTTTCCGAAATTCCTCCAATAATGGCGGCATCGGGTTGTACGACATCAATGGCTCTAAGCTGAATCAGATCCCGAATATCAAAGCTTGTATATTCACTTTCTCCGGCAGCAATAGGAATGGTTGTTGAAGCTCTCACTTCGGCTGTCCCTTTTGGGTTGTCGGGGCTGACCGGCTCTTCGAACCAATAAAGGTTACAATCTTCCACCCTGCGGCAAAATTGTTTTGCCTCGGGGACACTAAAGGTCCCGTGTGCATCCGTCATAATCTTGACTTCAGGCCCCACTGCTTCCCGTGCAGCTTCAACCCGTTTCACACTGTTATTAACCGTATTATCCATCACACCAACCCGCATCTTTACAGCTTGAAATCCCCTGGACACATAGCCGCCAAGCTGTTCTCCGATCTGGTCTGCATCAGCCCAGCCGCCGCTGGCATAAGCCGGCATAGAATCCCGGCATGATCCCCCAAGAATTTCAACGATTGGTTTTTCAAGTGATTTTCCTTTCAGGTCCCAGAGTGCGGTATCAATTCCGCTGATTGCCGAAATGGTGGTTCCCCTGCGGCCAAGAATTGGGAATTTTCTGCCTCTCGAAAGCGCATAGTGATCTCTTGTACCATTATAGAGATGTTCCCAGATACGAGTGATATTCCGGGCATCTTTACCCACCAACAACGGTTTGAGTTCATTCTCAACACAACTCACAATGGATGCACAAACTCCTGAAGAGCCCACTGCAGCTTTAGCTTCTCCAAATCCCTTTAGACCGCTTTTCGTGGTAACTACGATTAACGTCATATCAAAGTGAGTCAGCAGTCCATAATCTGAAATATGCTGTTTGGATTCTGCAATAGGGCACTGAAGCCAAAAAGCTTCTACATTGGTTATGATCATATTACCGGCAATTTATAAATGGGGTAAAGTTTAGAGTTCAGATTATCGAATGAGCGGCAAAAGGGTTTCAGCTGATTTTCGGGTCAGTTCAGTATAAAATGATTCAGTAATTGAGGAGCTTCCGTGATCTTCAATAAATTTTTTCTGTTCGGCCGTCAGACCCACGGGATTTTCCTCAATCATATCAGGATAAAGATTAGCGGGTGTGCGGTCAACCGGCGGGCAAAATTCCACCGAAAGTGCCTCATCGTAATCAATCTCTTTTAGAGTTTCTATTATTTTGGGCCAGTTGAGCGTACCCATTCCCGGGGCAAACCTGTTATTGTCTGCAACATGAAATCCATTAAGCCTTCCTTTGGTGCGCCGGATGGCTTCAAACATATCATCTTCTTCCAGGTTCATATGAAATACATCCAGGCAGACGCCGCAATTGGGCCCGATTTCTTTCGCTAAAGCCAGTGCCTGGTCGCCGCGGTTTATGAAATAGGTTTCAAACCGGTTGATGGGTTCAATACCAATCAAAACTTCCATCGATTCAGAATATTCATAAATCTCTTTCATGGCACCCACAGCCCACTCCCACTCTTCTTCAGGAGTGCCGTCAGGTACCAGTTTGCCTACAGTTCCGGGAACAAGGGCAATCATCTGGCCACCCAGTTCATGCACCATGCGGATCACGTCTTTCACATACTGGATAGACGCCGCACGCTGATTTTCATCCCTTGCCAGGAGGTTTCTCTGTTCCATCATCAGCGTAACCGAACCCCAGCAGGAGATCCCATGATCCTTCAGTAATTTCCCAACTTTTTTAGTGTCGTAGGTATAGGGTTCGCCCTCGATTTCCAGTTTTTTATAACCCAGCCCGGCAATTCGTTCTATTGTGGTTTCAATAGGTTCAGAGCGCATCCAGCTATGTATAGAAAGTTCCATAATGTATTATTATTTAAGGATTACCGCTTCAATATAGTTTTTTCAAATCATACATCTTAATTCTTTAAACCAACAGGTATTCTGGGGACTATCCGGTTATCATGATTTTCGACCAAATATATCTATCCTCAAATTCGTTGATAACATTGAAGTTCTATATTACAATGTAAAAATACATTTGAGACCGACTTCTTATCAACTAAAAAAATGGATTGTTATGAGTGATGAAAAGAAAAATAAACCGGATAAGCAGGATAAAAAGAAAGAAAAAAATAAGTTAGACAAAGAACTCAGACAAACCTTTCCGGCCAGTGATCCACCTTCTCACTCCCGGCCCGGCCACGAACGATCGGAATCGGAGGGGGACAAATCTTAACCAGCCCATTTTGCATATAGAGCCTCCTTAGCTTTCAGACTGATCGGTCGAACTTTTCGCCACTGATTTTATTACCATCCGGAAGATCAGGGGGGCTCTTTCTGCTCTGCAAAAATGAGTACCTTACGGTGAACAGTTGTTTGATTTGATATAAATCGATTTTTTCACCGAAAAGACCTCCTCCTTTCAACTCACCAATTCAATCAAGCCGATTTCATCGCGGCAAACCGGGCCTGAAATCCCGTGACTTTTCTCATCGAAAACAGATCCAATACTACCAATCCATTGCACCCAGTATTCCCTATCTACTTTCAAACTACCTGAGCCCCCGGTTTGCTTGCAACCCTGGCCCTACTGCCTTATCAGGATTCTCATCCCATTTAAGAAGAGATGAGATTTATCTCAAAAAAAATACGCTTACCACTACTGAAGGCGGCATAACTCAAATTTGCTGTTCCACTATGATGTCAGATAAAGACATTTAGGAATATTTAATAAAACTTCCATCACAACCGATATCTAAATAAAACGATCTAATAAATTCTGTTTACTATGGAAAATATGTATCTGGCTACTTTCTCAAAAGTTGTTCTAATTGTATCCGCACTTCTGTTAAGTTTGCACAGCAGTCAATTGTTTGCCCAAACCACCGAGGCCATTCAAACGATTTCGCACCAGGGTGTTCTTGTAAATGAATCAGGTGAACCTGTAGATGACGGAGCCTATATCTTTACATTCAGAATCTATGATACGGATACAGAAGGAGACCACCTTTGGAGAGAAACGCAGGTTCTTCAGGTACAAAACGGTGTTTTCAATGCTCAGCTTGGCACCGAAGATCAATTAGATATTCCATTTGATCGGCCTTACTGGCTGGGGATTGAAATTGATGGAGGCGAGCAACTTGCACCACGAATGCCGTTAAGCGCAGCCCCTTATGCCCTCCATGCGTATTCTGTGGCTGACGGATCCGTAAACGGTGCTTCACTTGCTGATGATGCCCTGATTGAGGGTGATAATATATCCATTGAACGAAATTCAGATGGTGATTTTGTCGTCTCTGCAATAACGCCCGATGGCGGCCTTACATCCATAACTGTTGATTCCACCATGATTGGCGACGGCACCAGTGATCAACCGCTTGGCATCAACCTGCCGGATGGATACCTGACCGGAAACCTGATCGCGAACCAGGCCATAACGGGATTGAAAATCGATGAAAATACCTTGATAGAGGGAGATAACATCTCGATTGAACGAGATCAGGATGGCAACTTTGTGCTAACTGCCGAAACGCCCGATGGCGGCCTCACTTCCGTTTCTGTTGATTCCACCATGATCGGTGACGGCACCAGTGACCAACCGCTTGGCATCAGCCTGCCGGATAACTACATATCCGGCAATCAGCTCAAAGATGACATTTCGATTGAAACATCCGGAAGTATTCAGACTGAAAGTACTATATCGTCACAAGAAGGAATTTTTGCCGAACGGTTTTTTGTAAATCCTGAGGGAAATGGGCAATTCTCTTACCTGGTTTTTCGCAACAACACACATACTGCTAATCCGCGTATGTATCATAGCTCAATCGATAACAGAATCCATTTTTCTGATATTGATGGAATTCGGGTACATGGCGAGCATCGGGTGCAGGACAAAATATATGCTGATGGTGGAATAGATGTTACCGGAAATCTGAATCTTGATGGACAAATCAACACAACCGGACATTTATTAATTAATACTGATGCGTCATCTAACATTGCGTATGTCATATTCCGTGGCACGGGACCTGCCGGAAACCCAAGATTATTTCATCGCGAAGATCATGATCGTATAGCATTTTCCGGTATGGGTGAGGTGGCAATAGATGGTGATTTGATGGTTACTGGTGCTAAGAATTTTATCCACCCTCATCCGCACGATCCCTCGAAACAGATTCGATACACTTCTCTTGAGGCAGGTGAATCTGGTGTTTACTGGCGTGGTTCAGCCGCAACCCAAAATGGCAGGGCTGTCATCGAACTCCCGGAACATTTCACACTGGTTACTCATGAAGAGAACCTTACCGCTACTATCACGCCTGTAGGTAGTTGGGCACCACTCTATGTTGAAGAGGTTTCCAATACAACACTTGTAGTTGCCCTGGAATATCGCTTTGGAGACCTCGACACAGAGTTTGATTTTGTGGTTTACGGTGTTAGGGACGGATTTGAAGACTACCAGGTCCTTGAAGAGAGATCAATGGAATTGATGGATTAAACCCCTATTAAATCTAAATGAATTCGGGAAAATAAATTTTCAGAATTAGTTTTAAAACCACCAAAAATGAAAAAGCTATTTACAACTCTCGGTACGGCAGCACTATTGATTCTTTTTTTCCAGACTGAAAAAGTTATCGCACAACAGTATCAAATTAAAAGCTGGTCTGTGGGAACCGGTTTTGCCGAGTCCGGCAATCAGCAGTTTACGGTTCGGCATACAAACGCACAGCCGCTGGCCGGACTCCAGGATAGTCAATCCTGGTCGCTTCAAAGCGGATTTCACTATATAAGCGCTCCTCCTGCACTATCAACATCTTCCGAAATCATACCGGATGAGCTTCCTGCTCACTACTCACTCGGGCAGAACTACCCAAATCCATTTAACCCGACAACACAGATCCGGTTTGGGCTGCCTTCATCATCAGAGGTCAGTCTTGAAGTATTTGATCTTATTGGACGACGGGTTGCTTTGCTGCTTCACGATGAGATCAAAACGGCAGGATATCACCATGTGCCATTTGATGCATCAGCACTGTCGAGCGGAATATATTTATATCGGATTCAGGCACGCAATACCGGGACTAACAGCGGCAGTTCCTTTGTGGAAACCAGAAAGATGACACTCATCAAATAGATCGGTGACAGACAGTTTATAATCTGTTTTTGCTGTCTGTTACATCTTCCACTGGGAGTATCAATGGGATCCGGATCCCCCTTTACTCTGGTAGCAATTGCAACATATCCACGCATGAAAAAACTTTATCGCCATCTGTAGGCAACAGTTTCTTGCCCCGTCAAAGCATCAATAGAAAGCACAGCTTCGAAATATCAGCGCTCAGATTTCATCACTTTGCAACCCAAATAAAAAAAGCTCCGATCTCTATTTAGAAATCGGAGCTTTTGTCTGTACACCCGACAGGATTTGAACCTGTAACCGCCTGATTCGTAGTCAGGTACTCTATCCAGTTGAGCTACGGGTGCATTTAAGTGGCAAGGTTCAGGGTGCAAGTGGTAGGTTAAACTTGTCTCCTGTATCTTGAACCCTGAGTCTTACCACTACTTTCAATAAAATAACAACAAATTATATATACGTAACGATTCTGTCGATGGCATCCCTTTGGGAGAACCTGTAACCGTCCCGACGCTTCGGGATACTCTATCCAGTTGAGCTACGGGTGCGTTTCAGTAAACAGTATACAGTGTGCCAGTGTACAGTTTTTACAGGGTGGCATGTACTATAATCTAAACACACTGTTTACTGTAGACTGAATACTGACACACTGAAAAAGTACGCCCGGAAGGATTTGAACCCTCAGCCTTCTGATCCGAAGTCAGACGCTCTATCCAGTTGAGCTACGGGCGCAGTTATTATCAGTAAATCAAAAATCATTTCTCACGCAGCAGATCAAGCCTTCTGATTCGAAGTCATCCCGAAGGATTTCGGGACAGTTGAGCTACGGGCGCATGTAAAAGAGACATGAGACATGAGACAATCTCATCAGATCTTGTGTCTCACAATCTAACGTCTCATTGTTCAGTATGTCAAGATTTTAAAATAACGATTTTCTGCTCATGCATTTCATATCTCAGCAAGAACAGATAAGGTAAGGAATTATGCAGAAATAGTACAAGCCTGATGAATAACTTTATAGCAGGAGCGATATACCCAAACGGGATACCTGGCTTGGAAACAGGAAAATGTGAGTCAGTGACCACTGAGTACATCACTCTTCTCCATAAGTTTCTATCCAATAAAACACTTATCATACCACTGATTCATACGATAAACACCCCATGATGTACTCCAAAAAAGATACCTTCATTTTTTTTGTCCTGCTGTTCCTGGCTGGTTTTCTTTTAACACCGATACATTCAAACGCCCAACTCTCACTTCCAGAATTGAGTTTCGAAACAACAATCATTGCAAACTCCAATGATACTACCCCGTTTTGGATACAAAGCAATCGCCATGGGATATTTGCACCAAACGGCAGCCAGGTACTGACCCGACTGCAGGCACACAGCACGAATAACCAATTAACAAATCAACTAACCCTCAGTTATGGAGTGGATTTTATTGCTCGTCCCGGAAAACAATCTACCAATAACTTCAACCAAGGCTACCTGCAGCTTGAAGGTTACGGAGTATACCTGCAGGCGGGACGGTTTAACTACTCCTCCCCTATTACCGATGTTGAGCTGGGCATGGGCTCGCTGGGCGTAAGCGGTAATGCCTCACCCATCCCACAGATCCGGGCCGGGTTTTCGGACTGGACTTCCCTCCCCTTCACTCAGGATTTTATTCAGATTAAAGGACACATGGCCCACGGCTGGCTCGGCAGCAGACGTTTAACCGAAAATCTGCTGTACCACGAGAAAGTAGGCCACGCCCGTTTTGGAGGCTCCATTCCTCTCAATCTGTATGGAGGAATGGCACACTATGCCAAATGGGGAGGTACACATCCGAGATTCGGCGAACTTCCATCAACTTTTGAAGATTTTTTCCGCGTTGCAATTGCCATTGGTGGTGATGAAAATGCCCCGCCCGGTGAAAGAGATTACATGCTTGGAGATCACCTGGGGGCATGGGACTTTGGCTTTTTCCTTGAATTCAACAATTTAGACGTCAAAGGGTACCGCCAGTTTCCTCTGGAGACGAAGGATAATTTAAAGCTGAAAAGCCCGCAGGATGCACTGACGGGTATTTTGCTTGAGTTTGACAATGAGTTTATCCTGCCGATTTCTAAACTGGTCTATGAATATATGTACACAAAATGGCAGGACGGCCCCCGGGTTGTAAACGAGGTGGATGGCGTACCCTGCAACGAATTACCGTCCGGAACATGCAGAGATATGAGCCAGGGAAATGAAAACTACTACAACCACGGCATCTACCAAACTGGCTGGGCCTATAACCGCAGGACGATCGGCAATCCAATCTTTACTCTAAGGGATGACAATTTAGGTATTGATAATAACAGAATTGTGGCTCATCATATCGGTCTGCAGAGTGTTATTGGAAGCACTACTTTGCACGGAAAACTAACCTATAGCCGGAACTTTGGAACACGTTCCGATCCATTTGAATCCCAACGAAATCAATATTCGACAATTGTCGGCGCAGAGAGAGTATTTCAATTTAATGGACCACCCCTCACTATCAGTACAGAAATAGCCTACGACCGCGGCTCACTCATCGGCACCCAATTTGGTGTTGTACTGGGGATAAAATGGGTGATGTGATTTTCAGGGTTCATGGTGCAAGTGATAAGACCGGGTAGAGTTCACGCGTCGCCGGTTTTCCGGTCCCGGATTGCTTCGGGGCATGATCCTGTCAGAGTCTGGATTTAAGGCATTGCGCAAAGCGAAGAACAGACCTGACAGCGTGACTACTGCCTCGCATATCAAGGTTTACCGAAGGGTCGGTACCCAAAAAAAGCTGACAGGTGCAGTGTATACAACCTCGTAGAGTACTGAGCGGAGCGCTCATTTTTTGAACATGAAATGAAATTCCTCCCAGCGTTGTCAGTTCAGGGTTCAGGACTCTTGGTCCAGGTTACATCTTTCCTCGAGTGTGTTGCTGAAGATGACAGATAAAAGATATCAAGAGAGACCCTGGCGGATGCTTATCCATATGATCCATTAACAACTTCTTAGTATAAACTTACTCTCTTACAGAAGAAGAATCCTCATCCTCTATTACAGTTCCATGTGACCCTTTGTGCCCATTGTGGTACAGAAGTTGAACCTTCTGGTTCATAAATCTTTAAGAAAACGGGCATAAGGTTAAAACTTCTCAATTGATTTGAATATAATACAGACCTGGAGTTCAATTATATTCAAATAAGCTCTTCACTTATCACTTTAAAACAATCTGTGGTGATCATACACAATACAACTTCTACCGTTAATTTGATCGTTTTCACGATCTTATTCCTCTCAATTTTTACCCCCCTGCTCCTCTCCTGCACAAGCCAGGAGTCCGATCAAAAGTTCAGCGTCTCACCTGTTGAAATCAATTGGAAATTAAACTCAAACTTTGAGCCCGACAACAAACTGAGCGCAACACTCACGCTGATCAATAACGGAGAGGAGCCGCTGCCCGCTGATGGATGGGCACTCTACTTTACCTCAATCAGAATCCTGGATCCGGACAGTTTTCCTGATGACTACACGGTTTCCCATATCAACGGATATCTTTTTAAGCTTGAACCTGCCGAAGAGTTTGAACCGATAGCCCCGGGTGAGCGCAGGGAAATTGAGTACCTCGCTCAATTTTTCGCAATCAAATCGTCAGATGCCCCCGAGGGTTTCTACTTTGTGTTTGATGATGAGTCTATTGAGACCGTGGAGTCGGTCACAATACTCCCGTTTGAAACCGAAGAGCAGCTCAACCGATCACCGGGGGATAATATACCTGTGCCGACTCCGGAAGTCACGTTTGAACAAAATGAACGGCTCACGAAGCTTGAAAGAGACCAGTTAATGCCCGTTACGCCAACTCCCGCCTCTTACACCAGGAACGAGGGGCAGTTTCGTTTCCCCGATGTTCTACATATTTATACGGATGATGCTTTCGCGGTGAATACAGCATCCCTGGGCAGCACGTTGATGAGGGAACACGGGGTTGATATAAATCTTACCACTTCTGATAAGCAGTCTGCAGATATACGAATTCTTCAGGCAGATACCGGCTCTGAATCCCGCGAAGCCTATACTCTTGAGATCACACCGGACTATATAAATCTGACTGCCAGTGAGAAGCCCGGTGCATTTTACGGAATTCAGACGCTGCGATCCCTGATTACAGACCGCGGGGATAACGGCCTGGCCATCGACGCTGCAATCATTGATGATGAACCGGCGTTCCCCTATCGCGGCATGCACCTTGATGTCTCCCGAAACTTCCACGGGGTTCAGGATGTGAAACGCCTTCTTGACATCATGGGTACCTATAAACTTAACAAGTTTCATTTTCATCTGACCGATGATGAGGGATGGCGGATTGCCATAGAGGAGCTGCCCGAACTGACGGAAATTGGCGGCCGGAGGGGGCACACCGAAACCGAGGATGAGTTTATGATCCCGGCCTACGGCTCAGGTCCGGATCCCACACCGAACAACTCTTTTGGCAGCGGATGGTATTCGCGTGATGAGTACATCGACCTGCTGAAGTATGCAGCCGAACGGCACATCGAGGTAATTCCCGAAATTGATGTTCCGGGCCATGCACGGGCGGCAATCATTGCGATGGAGCACCGGTATGAACGGCTGAACGAAGCCGGTGATGATCATCCAGACCGCCACAGGCTGCACGACCCTGAGGATGTGTCATCCTACCGGTCAATCCAAAACTATACGGACAATGTGATCAATGTCTGCCTGGAATCGACCTACCAGTTTATGGACGTTGTGATTGACGAGCTGATTGATATGCATAACGAGGCGGGTGCGCCGCTGAATGTGATTCACATGGGCGGGGATGAGGTACCCCGGGGCACGTGGACGGATTCACCGGCATGCAAAGATCTGATGGAAAAGGAGCAGATTGAGAACGTACGCGATCTGCAGACTTACTTCTTTGAGCGGCTGATCCGCAAACTCGAGCCGCACAGCATCACAATGGCCGGGTGGGAAGAAATCGCGTTCCGGGAAGAGAATGATGGAGGCATGACAATCAATCCCGACTTTGCCGGTTCTTCAATTCCTTATGTCTGGTCAAACATCTGGGGTGGCGGCACTGAAGATCGCGCCTACGCCCTGGCCAACAGCGGGTATGATGTTGTGATGTCGCACGCATCCAATTTCTATTTCGACATGGCCTACGACAAGCACTGGAAAGAACCGGGATTCTACTGGGCAGCGATGCTCACCACGGAAGTCCCCTTTTCTTTTGCCCCTTTTAATCTCTTTATGAATGCCCGGGATGATAACTACGGCAACCCTCTTGCTGAGGATCACTTTGACGAGATGGAAAACCTGGAAAACGATGCGCGCGATAATATCCTGGGACTCCAGGGACAGCTCTGGACCGAGACGGTGAATGAGCCGGGCCGGATGGAGTATATGATTCTGCCCCGTCTGCTGGGACTTGCCGAACGCGCCTGGGCGGGACAACCGGAATGGGGCGATCTACGTAACCGCGATGACTTCGAGCGGGAACGCCTGGCCGCCTGGAATGAGTTCGCAAATCGCCTCGGGAGCGTTGAACTTCCCCGCCTCGATCGTCTTTATGATGAGATCAACTACCGGATTCCGCCCCCTGGAGCAGTGATTCGTGACGGATCTCTTCACGCAAACATCGCACTTCCAGGGATAACCATTCGCTATACCCTTGACGGCAGTGAGCCGACCGAAAACTCCCCGGTTTACAGTGAACCTGTGGAGCTGAGCGGTGACGAAACCGTGCGCCTGGCCGGCTTCAGCAAAACCGGACGGGCAGGAAGATCCATACTTGTTGAGTAATTGTGCGGAAAAAGAAAAAACAGGGGATTGAATTCAAGAAACATTATTGGATGTTTTTTATATAGTTATTGTATTCGATTAGCGGCGCCGGCGATCTGGTGTAACAGGGGGAGCATATTTTTTTCAATACAGACCTGAGTTCTATTAATTGAGTTCTATTAATAATGTCTTATTTAAAAGTTAAAATGTGGCTAATACTGTCCAAAAGGGCGTCATCCCGTACTTGATACGGGATCTCCTATCCTTAATACAGGCAGGAGATACCGGATCAAAGTCCGGTATGACAGTACTGATGATAATATCCCTTGTTGTACGCCCTTTTGGACCGTGTCAGCCACTTACTCAATTTTAGAAATCAGGTTACAGCATAAAATCAGGGTTAACAAAGCACAAAAATGAAATCAGACACTTTTTTTATCAACGCAAAAGGGAAAGATCTCTATGCAAGAAAATGGCTTCCGGATGAAGGCACGCCAAATGCTGTTGTTTTGATTATCCACGGTATGATTGAACATTCCGGCCGTTACAGCCGCTTTGCAGAAGCTTTGACAAAACAGGGTTTTGCCGCATATGCGTACGACCACAGAGGACATGGAAAAACAGACGCCGATCGGCTCGGAATTATAGACAGCGACGACAGTTTTCACCAGATGACCGACGACCTGAATACAGTACGAAAAGAGATTCAGGGTAAACATCCCGACCTTCCCCTTTATTTTTTCGCTCATAGTATGGGATCCTTTCTCACCCAGCGATACATGCAGCTTTACGAGAATTCTCCGGATGGAATTATCTACTCCGGGAGCAACGGCAAGCCGCCGATACTTCTTTATGTTGGGCTTCTCATCGCAAATATCATCGGTGAGATGAAAGGGAAAACCTATCGAAGCAAAATGATTCACAACCTCACTTTTGGCCCTTTTAACGCCATGTTCAAGCCAAATCGAACCGATAACGACTGGCTTTCGAGGGATGAAAATGAAGTCGACAAATATGTGGATGATCCACAATGCGGTTTTGTGCCGGCAGTAGAATTTTACAGCGATTTCTTCAGCGGCCTGATGAAACTTCACAGCCACAAACCGTTTGCCGGGCGTCATCCAGAAACACCAATATTGATTATTTCAGGGGACCAGGACCCGGTTTCCTACATGGGAGATGGAATCAAAAAACTGCAGAAACATTTTGAGGAGAGTGGTGTTGCCGATCTCAAAGTCAATCTTTATAAAGGCGCACGCCACGAGCTGCTCAACGAAACCAACAGGGATGAAGTTACCGCAGATGTGATCTACTGGCTGAAGGAGAAGATGGAGAGCGTGTGAGGGAGTGGTAAAGAGGGAGAGAGGGAGTGAAGAAGAGAAGTGGTGAAATTTCAATTTTACTCCATAGAATTTTAACTCCTCCATTCTAAACAAAAAAAGCCGTCCGGGATGTGGTTCAAATGACCTTTTTCCGGACGGCTTTTTGATATTGATTTATCAGCAAAAAGAAACTATCGATTCACACGCTGATCCACTTTCTCGCGATATTTTTCATACAGCATACGATGGGCGTCCACCATATCAATTTTACGGCCTTCAATATAAGCCTGTTCAATTTGCGAGCTGTACTCCAGCGGATTTCCGGTGGTGATCAGCAGTGTAGCATCTTTGCCCACTTCCAGAGATCCAACTCTGTCGCTGATTCCCAGAATTTCTGCCGCTGAAAGGGTTACGGACCGAAGCGCCTCATCAGCATCCAGCCCGTACGCCGCTGCAGCGCCAACTTCATTCGGTAATCTGAAAGCGTACGGAGCACTTGACCCGCCAGCAATTGCAAAAGTAATTCCTGCTTCATGAAGTCGCGCAGGCAGGCTGTACCGACCATCATACGGCTCCCACTGTCGGTTTGGGGATGTCAGCACAGATGTTACAATTACCGGAATCTCTTTTTGCACAAGATGATCTGCAACATAGTGAGCATCCCGCCCGCCCATGATAATCAGGTCAACTTCCTCTTCACCGGCCCAGGTGATGGCGTCCTGGATCTGGCGGAGTTCGTCGGCTTCCACAACAACCGGCCGATCTCCTTCCAGTACCGGAATCATCGCCTCCAGTTTGGAATCCACATCTTTTCGACTTGCGTTTCCAGCCTCATACGCAATTTTCGCTTTATGGTACGATCTTGCAGAAGCAAACGAATCACGCAGCTCGAGCAGGTCATCTTCGTAATTATCACTGCTTGCAGATGGCCAGTTTACGATAAGTGCAAGGCCCGGCTTCAGAACCATATCCTCCCACGACCAGCCGTCCATTTTCATGGCTACCGACTGACCTGAAACGAGTCCGCCGCCCGGTGTCGTCACGGCAGTTAAAACTCCGGCGGTGCGCGCCGTTCCGATGTGGCGGCTTTCCGGGTTGAACGCGATTTCCGGAGTAACATTCGGGTTAAAGCGCCCCAGTTCGTTGATATCTACGGTCATATCAACCGCGCCAATCTCGTAGATTCCCATGCGGCTATACCCGTCAATCAGCCCGGGATAAATCTCCTTGCCGGAAACATCAACCCGTTCTGCACCTGCCGGCACCTGAACGTTTGTGCCAATTGCGGTAATCACGCCATCATCAAACACGATGGTTCCGTTTTCAATCACACCGTCAGAAACGGTATAAATGGTCGCTCCCTCAAGGGCAATAACACCATCCTGCATTGCAGCTGGCGTCTGGGCATTGGCGGATGAAAAAATCATTATGCAGAATAAGAGAGCTGCAAGCATGGCGCAGACCGTTCGATTGAGAGCGAAACCGGGCTCTTTCGCGGCTGAATATTGTGCTGCGTATGATCGGTTCATAGGTTGCATCTTTTCAGTTGAGTAATTTTCGGTAAATGGCTGGTCGGAAAATTGATTTGTTCGTCTCATCAGTTTACCTCCAGTAAATATTGTATGAGCTGCGATCGCTCCTGTTCAATAGCCTGCCTCAATTCGGCATCCTCATCAAGGTCGAAGTATTTTCGCCCATCGATCCAGGTTTGCTCGGCTTTTGTGAATGTTGAGAGCGGATCACCGTTCCAGATCACAAAATCTGCATCTTTACCGGGTTCCAGTGATCCAACGCGATCATCAATACCCAGCAGTTTTGCAGTGCTGATGGTAACCATTGAGAGTGCTATCTCCGGATCTACTCCGGCATGCACCATTTTGGCCGCTTCCCAGTTCATACGGGATGCGATCTGGCTGTTATCGGAATGGAGCGAGGTAACAACTCCGGCTTCATCCAGCAGTCTGGCATTAAAAATGGTTCCGTCGTACGCTTCAATTTTAAAAGAAGACCAGTCGGACCACACCACAGCGCCGGCTCCGTGTTCAGCCAGCTCAGGAGCTACTTTGTAGGCTTCAACTCCGTGATGAAATGCTTTGATCGTGAAATCGAACTTCTCGGCCACGCGCATCAGTGCCAGGATTTCATCCTGACGATAACTGTGCGACTGCACCAGGATATCCCCTTCCAGAATATCTACAATCGCCTCCATTCTGAGATCTCTTCTGGGCTGAATTCCCGCTCCTGTATCATTCCACTCGTTCCAGCGCGATTGATAATCACGAGCCATTGAAAAGCGGTCTTCTATAATGTGCTGTGTTCCCATTCGGGTTTCGGGATAGCGATCAGAACCTACTCGCTTGGGATTTTCACCCAGTGCAAATTTCACGGTTCGCGGTGCGCCTTCAAATTTCAGATCGTGGGATAAAGCACCCCATCGCATTTTAATGTGCTGATTTTGTCCGCCGATCGGGTTCGCCGATCCGTGCATCACGTGAGCGGTAGTCAGGCCGCCGGCGATTTGCCGGTACATCCAGATGTTGTTGATGTTAAGTACATCACCCAGCCGAACTTCCGGCACGATTGCATTTCCTACTTCATTTACGCCATCGGTTCCGGAATGGATGTGGGCATCAATCAGCCCGGGAGTAACGTGCTTGCCTTCGGCATCAATGACAACCGCATTGCCCGGTGCACTCAGGTTTTGTCCAACTTCGGCTACTTCCCCGTTGCGGATCAGCAGATCTGCATTCTCAAGAATTCCCTGGTCGCCCATGGTCCAGATTGTAGCATTTTGTACAAGTACAGCTGAGGGCTGATCGGGTATCGATTCGCGGCCGTATTCCATACTTGGACGGATATCAGCAAGTTCAAGTGTCCGTTCCGGCAGTGAGATCTCTTCGGGCTGATCCTGTTCCCCGGCAGCCGTTCGCTCGCCGGTAAAACTGATCCGATCACCGTCCGGCATCTCTGCCCAGCCGATCAGTTCATCACCGGAAATGGATGCTGTCAGGCGTATTCTTCCGGTCATCTCAAGCTCTTCTCCGGGGAATGTAGCTCTGAATCTCCGGGCCTGCTCTTCAACCGATACGGCGGATAGATCAATCTCTTCTCCGTTGATTGTAATGGTTCCGTTCAGACTGCCGACAGTTCCCTTCACTTCAATCACACCTTCAACATCTCCTGCAGATACGGCCCATTCACCTCTTGCATCAATGGTCGCCGCCGGATTTACCCGGTAATGATCTCCATCAACCCAAACATCAAGAATTTTTGCCTCTGTATGAAACAGGTCGCCATTTGTGATAATCAGATTTGCGGCTTTCCCCTCTTCAAGAGTTCCGTGGGTATCGCTGATTCCCAGCAGGCTGGACGGGTTGATCGTCAGAGCAGCGAGCGCTGTTTCGGCATCGAGGCCGGCATGAACAGCTTTTCGAACGTTTGGAAGAAAATCGGAAAGATTATTAAGCCCGTCTGTAGTAAACGAAAAGAGGAGCCCGGCTTCGGCAATTCTCGCAGGATTTTCCGGTGCAAGATACCAGTGACGAAGCGTTGAGAGGTTTTCTCCAAGAGCATTTTCGGGACTGGTAACATCCGGTTTCTCCGGAAATGCGAGCGGCAGGATCAGCGGTATGTCACGGCCTGACAAATAATCGACAATTCTGTACTCATGCCCGCTTCCCCGAATCCACGGCGTGATGTTAAATTCTTCCGTTAGACGGAGGCTTCTTAAGACTTCCTCTTCACTGTTTACGGCAAATAACATGGGCTGATTTCCCTGTGCCGCATCCCCAAGAGCGGCCAGCGCGGCATTCGATTCCGGACGATTAAGGCCCTGGGGATTTGACCGGTATGTGTCATGTGCAGTTTGATACCAATCTGCATCATACAGAGTCTGACGGATGAATGCGATTCCGCCAATTGCCGAGGTTGGATAACTGTAACCAAGCGACCAGCTTCGGGTCAGTGACGCCCCCTGTGCTACCCTGTCCCGGATCACACGGTCTGATACCGAACCATTTCCCAGGCTCATTACTGCAGAATGGCCTTTAAAAATTCCGAGCGGAGGCACTGAATTTGCCGCTGTGAACCCGAGCTTTCGGAGCTCTTCACTTCCATCATCCTCCAGCTCATACTCTCCTTCGGCCGTTAAGTGCGCTCGAAGCTGAACATTCCAGGAGAGATTTCCGCGATCCAGATCTTCCCGTGGATTCTGCATTCCAACTTCCGTATACGGGTCGATAAATCCGGGATAGATCGTTTTCCCTTCCAAATTCCACACCCGGGCGTCGGCGGGCGGCTCAATACCCGTACCAACCTGATCAATTACGCCTCCCCGAACCACAATCGTTGCATTTTCAAGCGTTTCTCCGGGTGAAACCACAACCGTAGCATTCGTAAATGCATGAACTGACGGTGAGCTGTCCTGAATGCCGTTTACAGGTGAAGTTTGTGCACACGCGTTCAGCGGCAGTAAAAGTGCGGCTATAAAAAGTGTGAAGATCCTGCAGCCTGAAAACAGGCGCTGTTTAATCCGACGGTATCTGTTATCCATAAACCCTAAGTATTTTGTATTGATATTAAATGTATTTGCCAGTCCCCGGTGGCGCGGTTCGTCCATATCACAACCGATTGATAGTACCTACCATTCATGGGGCCATTTCAGGCAACATTCCACTAATAAATAATGTAATCATCTATTTGTTGAATGAAGGTATTCATTATCAGCAGATGCAGCGGAATGTAACCGAAAATCAAATGCCGTACAATTTTGTTGAAAATAGTGTTTGGCTAAAGAGAATGAAGCTAAAAGATGTAAATGGGCATAGAAAATTAAGTAGCAGTCAATCGGTTTACAACACGTTTGATTCATTTCGAACCCAGGGAAGAAATCATGGTAATCCTAATCAACCCTTCGAACTGATTGCTCCTCATATATTTCCGCATCTGGTATACATCATAATTTATTTTTAGGAACCTCCTCTTCTACACGCACAAAATTTAATAATCACAGTGTAATAACGACTATTATTTATCTTATTGAAGCGCTTCCATTTACTTTTTAATTGTAAAAAATGAGTTGACAAAAAGCGCTTTTCTTTATGAAAAGAGATATTATTGTTTGACAAAATCATGTCTTCAATAAATAAATTTTGAGTACAATCTTTAATGACATTATAATTTAAGGAGTTAGTATGCATTTGCATTGATAATTGTCAATAATTTTATTTTATGACTTCGAGCAATTCTGACAAATCAAATCCGGAGAGTAGTACTAAAAAAGTAATTGTTGTGGGAAACGGCATGGTCGGTTACAAGTTTTGTGAAAAGCTCCGACAAAAAGCAGCTCCAAATGAACTTGAAATTACAGTATATGGCGAGGAACCCCGGCCGGCTTACGACAGAGTTCATCTAAGCGATTTCTTCAGTGAAAAAAACAGTGAAGATCTGTTGATGGCTCCCCGAAAGTGGTATGAAGATAATGACATCACCCTGCATACCTCGCAGCTTGTGGTGGATATTGACCGCGAAAACCGGTGCATCCTCACTCATAAAGGCAACCGGGACCTGTATGACAAATTAATCCTCGCTACCGGTTCCAGTGCATTTGTACCCCCGATAGATGGCACGGATAAAGAGGGTGTTTTTGTATACCGCACGATTGAAGACCTGGAAGCTATTCAGCAATATGGACAAAAATGCAAACGGGTGGCTGTTCTTGGCGGAGGGCTGCTGGGACTTGAAGCGGCAAAAGCTCTGCTCGATATGGGCCTGGATACTTCCGTTGTAGAATTCGCTCCGCGGCTTATGCCCCGCCAGCTTGACGAATCCGGAGCAGCTACCCTCCAGGAGAAACTTGAGAATCTTGATCTTGAAATTCTCACTGATAAACAAACGCAGAAAATTACGGGAAATGGGTCGGTGGAAAGTCTCAAATTTTCCGATGAAACCGAACTTAAGGTTGATATGCTGGTTATTTCTGCCGGAATACGACCCCGGGATGAATTAGCCAAAAAATGTGGCCTGGATACAGGCGGACGAGGTGGGATTCTGGTAAATGATTTAATGAAAACGAATGATGAATCCATTTACGCAATCGGAGAGGCGGCCTTACATAATGAAATGGTATACGGACTGGTAGCGCCAGGATATGAAATGGCCGAAGTGGTAGCCTCGCAGATTGCAAACACTGACTACAAAGAATTCACTGGCTTTGATCTGTCAACCAAGTTAAAGCTTGTTGGCATCGATGTGGCAAGTTTTGGGGATCCTTTTACGGAAAAGAACGCCATTCCCATTGTCTACCAGGACAGATTTAAAGGGACGTATAAGAAAATTGTTGTTTCTGAAGACGGGAAAAAGCTGCTTGGCGGAATCCTGGTGGGAGATGCCCGCGCGTATACTCAACTCCATCAACGATTTATAAATCAAATGGAGTGCCCTGAAAACCCTGAAGAATTGATTTTGGGCAACCGGGGAGAATCCGGAGGTGGAAATGGAGTCGAAGACCTGCCCGAGGATGCACAGGTGTGTTCATGTGAAAATGTTTTGAAAGGGCAAATTACAGACCTCATCAAAAATGAGGATGTCACAGAAATGGGCGAAATCCGGGCTCATACGAAAGCTGGTACGGGTTGCGGCGGATGCACCCCCCTTGTAAAAGATTTGTTGAATCATACAATGGCAGAGATGGGTAAATCTGTAGACAAATCTTTGTGTGATCACTTTGAATATTCCCGCCAGGAGTTATACGACATCATTAAAGTTAAAAACATTACCACGTATGATGATCTGCTTGATCAGTTTGGGAAAGGCGATGGCTGCGAAGTTTGTAAACCGGCAGTTGCTTCACTTCTGGCAAGTGCCTGGAACGACCTGATCATCAATCAGGATACGATTCAGGATACAAACGACCGTTTCCTGGCTAATATTCAGCGGGGCGGTACCTATTCGGTAATTCCCCGTGTACCCGGTGGTGAAATCACCCCTGATAAACTTCTTGTTATAGGCCAGGTGGCCAAAAAATATGGTTTATATACCAAGATCACAGGCGGCCAGCGAATCGATCTGCTTGGTGCACGGGTAGACCAGCTGCCGGATATCTGGCAAGAACTGGTTGAAGCCGGATTTGAAAGCGGCCACGGTTATGCAAAAGCTTTACGAACCGTGAAAAGCTGCGTCGGCTCAACCTGGTGCAGGTATGGCCTGCATGATTCGGTTACGTTTGCCCTCGATATTGAAAAACGTTACCGGGGCCTGCGCGCACCGCATAAAATCAAAGGCGGCGTATCGGGATGCATCCGTGAATGTGCGGAAGCACGGGGAAAAGATTTTGGACTCATCGCTACAGAAAAAGGATGGAACCTGTATGTAGGGGGCAACGGCGGTTCCAAACCACAACACGCCATGCTTCTTGCCTCAGATATTGATGAAGAAACCTGCATACAATACCTGGATCGGTTTCTGATGTTTTACATCAAAACAGCAGAACCACTTACCCGCACTTCCACATGGATTAATAAACTCGACGGCGGGCTCGAATACCTGAAAACAGTGGTCGTAGATGATGCCCTGGAAATTGGTGACGATCTGGAAAAAGAGATGCAAAGGCTGGTAGATGCATACAAATGTGAGTGGAAAGAAGTGGTGGAGAATCCTGATCTGCAAAAGAAATTCCGGCATTTTGTCAATTCCGATGACCCGGATCCCACTATAAAATTCAAAGAATACAGAGAACAAAAAGTCCCGGAAGGATGGGGAGAAACCACATAATAGTCGTTAGTGACTAAAAGGACCACTTTATAAGCTTTGTTTGCACTGATTGTGTATTCCTATCTGATTAACAAAAAACCTGCTATCATGATGAATTCGGTTAAAGAAGCAGCAACCTGGTATAAAGCTGCACCTGTTAAAGAGTTTCCGCGTAACGGTGGATTATGTGTGAAAATTGACGACCTCCAGGTCGCCGTATTTAATTTCACGTCTCGTAATGAGTGGTTTGCCTGTCAGAATTTATGCCCGCATAAATTACAAATGATTCTCTCACGGGGGATGATCGGAGATAAAAACGGTATCCCAAAAGTAGCCTGCCCTTTTCATAAAAAAACATTTTCCCTCGAAACGGGAGAAAACCTGGACGGTGAAGAGTATTCACTGCAAACTTTTCCGGTTAAAGTAGAAGCCGGTTATGTATATGTGGGGATATAAAATGTACCCATACAGGATCAGAAGAGAATCAGAAAGAGTAAAAACCTCCGTGACAAAATCTGTTACTAAATCGAACCCTTTTATAATTCTGTCGTTATGAAAGATCGAAATACCGTTAAAGCTCCGAAAATCAATTTGTTCAGTTTGAGAAGCCCTCAAATGCGAACGTTCCATATCACCTGGTTTTCTTTTTTCCTCTGTTTTTTTGGATGGTTTGGCATTGCACCGCTTATGGCTGTTGTCAGGGAGGAGTTATCACTGACACAGACTCAGATTGGCAATACAATTATTGCTTCCGTTGCCATTACCATATTCGCCCGGTTGCTCATCGGCTGGCTTTGTGATCGTTACGGGCCAAGAATTACCTATACGGCCCTGCTTGTCTTCGGTTCTATACCGGTTATGCTGATTGGCCTGGCAAACAGTTACGAATCATTCCTCCTATTCAGATTGGCCATTGGTGTTATCGGAGCCGCGTTCGTCATCACCCAGTATCACACCTCTATGATGTTTGCTCCAAACGTAGTAGGCACGGCAAATGCTACAACAGCCGGATGGGGAAATCTCGGCGGCGGCGTAACTCAAATGATCATGCCTCTGATTTTTGGAGGCTTCCTGGCACTCGGTTTCACAGATGCTATATCCTGGAGGTTAGCGATGGTAGTTCCGGGCATAGCCATGCTGGTGATGGCTGTTATTTATTATAATTTCACACAGGATTATCCTGAAGGGAATCTTAGCGACTTAAAAAAGCTGAACCCTGAAAAATATGATGCACAATTCAAAGAGAGTAATAACGCATTTGGAAAGGCAGTAAAAGATTACAGGGTGTGGGCCCTCTTTTTAATATATGGAGCCAGTTTTGGAGTAGAATTAACAATCTACAATATCGCTGCCATTTACTATATCGACACGTTTGGTATGGATTTAAAAACGGCAGGTTTGATAGCAGGCCTTTTCGGTTTGATGAATATTTTTGCCCGGTCTACAGGCGGCTACCTGGGCGACCGGTTTGGGCTCAAATTTGGATTACGGGGCCGTGTATGGTTTTTGTTTGGGATTCTTTTTCTCGAAGGAGTTACACTTATTCTGTTTTCTCAAATGTCAGTGCTTCTCTATGCTATTGCCGCTATGATATTATTCAGCCTTTGTGTGCAAATGGCAGAGGGAGCGACCTATTCGGTTGTCCCTTTTGTGAATAAAAAGGCAGTAGGTGCCATTTCCGGTATCGTTGGAGCAGGTGGAAATACAGGTGCCGTGGCCGCAGGATTTTTATTCAGATATGAGGAATTTTCCTATTCGGACGCTCTTTTTATTCTTGGATGCATTGTACTGGTGTGTTCCTTTGCAGCTCTTCTGGTTCGTTTTTCAGCACGGGATGAAGTGGAAACCCGGCGCGAGTTAAACCTCTCGTTAAAGGCCTATTCCAACGGTCAAAAAGAGATGAAAAACGGTTTTGATCCGAATATCAAACCTGTACCTGAAGAGAGTGAGAAAGCAGAAGTGGAGTCAGTTAATTGAAGCGGGTGATTCACCATGAAATTTAATTATAAGTGGTTTAATTCTCCGACCCTCTGGCACGGAAAGGATAAAAGTCTCCCTTTGAGAGGGTGTGAGGAAATACTTAATAAAGAAGATATCGGCCATTTATTTTTACCACGAAAACGCAAAGCCACGAGGGTACACGAAGTATAACAAAATCAAATTACTAGCCTTCGTGATTCCTAATGTCATCGTGACTTCGTGGTAAAGTAGAATGTGTTTTTTAAATGCTTGTTGATTTATTTTCTCACAGCCTCTCGAAGGGGAAGCGATCCCGCCAGCTGTCGAAGGGACACTCCTTAGAAACTCATAATTGATAAATATGTCAGGCAATCAACCCGAGTCCTATAAAACAACCTGTTCCTATTGTGGTGTGGGCTGCGGAATTGTGGTTAATAAAGATCATAAAGGAAATATTTCCGTTCAGGGAGATCCGGATCACCCGGTAAATAAAGGGAAACTTTGTTCCAAGGGATTGAACCTGAAGTATGTTGTTGAAGACCAGAGCGACCGGCTGTTGTATCCTGAAATGAAATGGAGTAAAGCGCACCCCTTCAAAAGAGTAAGCTGGGATACGGCAATGGAACGGGCAGCCGCTGCATTTACATCCATCCAGAAAAAATACGGTCCCGACAGTGTTGGATTTTATGTATCAGGGCAATGCCTCACCGAAGGGTACTACCTGGCCAACAAACTGGTGAAAGGCTTTCTTGGCACAAACAACATCGATACCAACAGCCGCCTCTGCATGAGTTCAGCGGTGGCCGCCTATAAAAAAATGCTGGGAGAAGACGCTGTTCCTATCTGCTATGATGACATTGAGCAGGCCGACTGCTTCTTCATTACCGGAGCAAACCCGGCATGGTGTCATCCCATTTTATTCCGGAGAATCGAACAGCATAAAGCCGAAAACCCGAATGTGAAAATCATCGTCGCTGATCCGCGAAAAACTCAGTCCTGTGAACTGGCGGACCTCCATTTGCCTCTGAATCCGGGTACAGATATTTATCTTTGCAATGCTATTGCGAGGGTTTTGATTGAACGCGGAGACATCAACCCGGAGTTTATCGAGAATCATGTAGATGGGTTTGATGAATACCGAAAATCCGTTTTTAAATATTCCGTAGAAGAATCTGCTCAAATATGCGGACTTGAAACGGATCAAATACTTCAGGCAGCATCCTGGATTGGGGATGCCGAGGGATTTATCACCATGTGGGCGATGGGATTAAACCAAAGCGCAATCGGGGTAAAGAAAAATTTTGCACTCATCAGCCTGAACCTGATAACGGGGCAGATTGGTAAACCGGGCGCCGGCCCTTTTTCTCTCACCGGCCAGCCCAATGCTATGGGCGGGCGTGAGGTTGGCGGCATGGCTTCTCTATTGGCTGCTCACAAAGATTTATCTAATCCACAGCATAGACAGGAAGTGGCAGATTTTTGGGACGTTCCGGGTATACAGGAAAAACCGGGATATACGGCAACAGAAATGTTTGATGCCCTCGACGAGGGAAAATTGAAAGCCGTATGGATCATTGCCACCAACCCGATGGTGAGTTTACCGGACGTAAATAAAGCTGAAAGAGCCTTAAAGAAGGCCAGTTTTGTTGTTGTTCAGGATATATCCCGCAAATCTGATACGCTGGAATATGCAGATCTGATACTGCCGGCTGCCGGACATATGGAAAAAGAAGGCACGATGACCAATTCGGAGAGACGGATCGGCCATCTCCAAAAAATCGTCGACCCGCCGGGGGAAGCGCTGCCCGATTCGGAAATTCTGATGAGGTTCGCAAAAGCGATGGGTTTCCACGGGTTTGATTTTGAAACAACCGGAGAAATATTTGAAGAGTACAGCAGGCTGACCGCCGGAACCAATATCAACATTTCCGGCCTGAAATATGAGCATCTGCAAGCCCAGAACACCGTGCAGTGGCCCTTAAACAACCTGCACTCCAGCGGCCAAAAACGTCTTTTCACGGATCATACATTTTATACCGATAACGGAAAAGCACAGCTTTTTCCGCTCGATTCACCTGCAAACACATCCAAAAAACCGACTGACAAATTTCCTCTTGTCCTCACCACCGGCCGTATTCGTGACCAGTGGCATACGATGACCAAGACCGGGAAAGTGAGTAAACTCAAACAGCATATTTCCAAGCCTTTTCTGCAGATTCACCCCAAAGATGCCGCAAACAGAAATATAAAAGATGGCGAAAACATCCGGATTCTGAATTCAAGGGGAGAAGTAAAGGTACATGCCCGGGTTACGGAGGATGTGCGAAAGGGATTGGTATTTCTGCCGATGCACTGGGGAAAATTAAATGGTAAATCAACTGCCAGGGCTAATAATCTAACCCGTAACCTGATTGATCCGATTTCCAAAGAACCTGATTTTAAGTACAGTACCGTTCAGGTTGAAAAAATCACAAAAGAAAAAGAAAAGATTATTGTGATTGGTGCCGGAGCTTCGTCCTATCGTTTTGTGAATACCTACAGAGAGTTGAATCAAACAGATGAAATCCATGTCTTTTCAAACGAACCGACTCCTTTCTATAACAGGGTGCTGCTGCCGGAATATGTTACGGAGCACCTGAGCTGGGAGGATCTGCTTAAATTCAAGAAAAATGAAATAGACAAACTGAATATTCACCTGTACGATTCCACCTCAGTTACATCGATCGACAGGGGAAACAAAACAATAACAGACGATAGCGGTCAAATTCATTCATACGATAAGCTGATCGCCGGTACCGGAAGCCGTGCATTTGTCCCTCCCAACGAACCAGTGGACGAACCCGGTGTTTTTACCATGCGCACGCGTGCCGATGCTGATGCATTGAAAAAATATGTGAACAATGGGGCTCATGTTCTCATCATTGGCGGAGGATTGCTGGGACTTGAACTCGCGGCCGCATTAACCGAAATCGATATCGATATCACAATCGTCCAGCTTGCCTCCAGGTTGATGGAGCGTCAGCTGGATGCGCTGTCAGCCGAGTTGCTGATGGAATTTGTGGAACAGAAAGGAATTACGGTTCATGTGAACGACCAGGTAAAGCAAATCCATACGCAGGCTCATCCCGAATATATACCTGAAGAGGGAATCGGTGCTATTTTAAAAAGCGGCAAAAAATTACACTGCGATGCTGTAGTTTTTGCTATCGGAACACGGCCAAATATAGAAATTCTGAAAGAAGCCGGAGTTGATTGCGGAAGAGGGGTGTTGGTTGATGATACACTTCAAACGTCAGACCCATCGATTTTTGCCATGGGAGAAATTGCCGAGCATCGCGGAAAACTGAACGGAATTACAGCCGCTGCGGAACAACAGGCGGATATAGTAGCCAAAAACCTGGCGGGAGATTCTCTTGCCTTATACGATGGCTCCATCAGCATGAATATTCTCAAGTTTTCGGATCTGGACCTCTGTTCTATCGGGCTGCCGGTTGTGCCATCCGGAGAAAAGGGATATGAAGAGATTCTCTTTATTGACAAATCACAGCAATATTATAAGAAATGCATCATCAAGGATGACCGGCTGGTAGGTGCGATTCTGATGGGGGATAAAGATGAATTTGCTGAATTTAAAAGCCTGATAGAATCAAAAATGGAACTGTCCGATTTACGGAAACAGCTGTTACGTTCGGGTAAATCGAGGGACCCGGTTATCGGGAAAACCGTTTGTTCCTGTAACCATGTGGGCCGGGGGAATATTGAAAAACTGATTGAAAACGGATGTGAGGATTTTAATGATTTATGTGAAAAATCCGGAGCAGGACTTGGCTGCGGAAGCTGTAAACCAGAGGTGCAGCAGATACTGAACGAAAAATTTGTATTAGCATGAATAATAATAACAATGCGATCCCAACACCTCTTGTACGGGTTTTTGTAAAAGGTGGCGTCATATCACCGGCAGATCTGATCCGTATTATGGAAGCTTCCGGCAAAGCTGGTAATTCCTATGTCATGTTTGGGTCCCGCCAGGATATTCTGTTTCCGGTAGTGGATTCGGATGAAGAAAATGTTCGCTCTCATCTTGATGAAACAGGATTGAAATACAATTTTACCGATTCCCAGCTCCTGAAAGCACCCTTACAGTATGAAAATATAGTAAGTTCCTATGTGGCCGTTAACATCACAGATAACACCTGGTGGCTGAAGGAAGACATATTTCACTATATACTCGACAGTTTCGATTATCAGCCTGTTTTGAAGGTGAATATTATCGATCCTATCCAAAGCCTGGTGCCTCTTTTTACCGGTCATTTAAACTTTATCGCCTCAAAACAGGAGCATTACTGGCATCTTTTTATTCGCCAGCCAACTGAAAACGGGAATAAAGCTCCTACACCCTGGCCTGCCCTGATCCATGAAAATGAGATCGCCGTTATCGCTAAAGAAATTGAAAAAAAACTGAAAAAGTCTCCGGGGATGAATCATCGTCGTTTATTCGACGCAGTACAAAATGGTTCAACGTTCCACAGCGTAACTGCTGATGAAGAGATCGCATCGCCAACTGCCCTGTTCCCTTATTATGAAGGATTAAATGCAATGCAGAATAATTTATTCTGGCTCGGTTTATACTGGAGGAATAATTGTTTTGATATTGAATTTCTAAAAGACGCCTGTCGATTATGCCAGGAAACGAAAGTGGGCAAAATCAGCATCACTCCGTGGAAATCTTTTATTATTAAAGGAATCCACCCAAAAAAACGGATTTACTGGGAAAAACTGATGGGCAGGTATGGCATTAATTTGCGCCACTCCTCATTGGAACTGAACTGGCATCTGCCCGTGATGGATGAAGAGGCTCTGAAACTCAAAACCTATCTTGTGAGGGAACTGGATCAGCAGGATATCAGCACACATGGGCTTACGTTTACAATCAAAACAAATCCCGATATGCTGTTGTTCACATCTGTGGTGATTGAAAAATCGTCGGAGACATCAGGGCTGAATGGCGAACCGTTATATAATATACTTTATGCACGTGATTTTAATCCGAATCATTCAGAATATTTCAATTTTTCCAAACATGTTGAAAAACGCCAGCTTCCGACTTTGCTGATTAAATTAAGTAAGATCTATTTCCAGCAGCTGGCTACAGAAGAACCGGATGAAATTAAAACTGTATTTGAAAAAAAGAGTTCATATAAACAGGTTTCGAGCTATCAATGCAGCAATTGTATGACCGTATATGACAAAAAATATGGCGCCCCCGATAGCGGCGTAAAACCCGGAACACCTTTTGATCAATTACCCGGTGATTATATCTGTCCGCTGTGCAGCAGTGCCAAAACAGAATTTATTCCGCTGGTTGAATATTAATGAGGAAAAAGCTTAATTACCTGAGTTCGATTCATAAATTAAGATTTTAAAAGTCCCCTTTGAAGGGGGCAATGGGGGATGAACAGTAGTGAAATTAAAGCCATAAATTAAATATTTGGATCAAATCAACGCTCAGCGGATCATCCCCCAAGGCTCTTTCGAGCCTTTTCCCCCTTCTAAGGGGGACTTTTTTATCCATCGATTTTATCTTGAACTCACGTTAATTTATAGTTAAATCTATACTCTATTTCTCTCTGTTGATACTCATCCGGACTAAAAATTTATTCAGATATGACATCAGATAAACCACTATCGGGATTAAATGCTGTTTGTTTTGAAAGCCGATTATCCGAATCAGCCGCCAATCTTCTTGAGAAATATGGAGCGAATGTGATCAGTGCTCCCTCTATGCAGGAAGTGCCGCTCGAAAAGCACGACGAAGTTTTCGGGTTCGGTAAAAAACTTTTTAACGGTGAGATTGATATTCTCATCTGTACAACCGGCGTAGGTACTCAAATGCTGATTAATGCCCTCGAAACAAGGTATGAGCTGGAGAAAATACTGGACGCATTGAGAAGTGTCACAATTGTGGTTCGAGGGCCCAAACCAATTCGGGTACTAAAAAAATACAAGGTGTCGTTTGAGGTTACCGTACCCGCCCCTAATACATGGAAGGAGATTCTTGAATCGATGGATAATGATGAACAGACCAGCAGCCTGACAGAAAAAACAGTGGCGGTACAGGAGTATGGTGAATCAAATGATGATCTCCTTCGTGAACTCAAACAGAGAGGAGCTGTCGTTTTACCGGTACGCGTATACCGCTGGGAATTACCGGATGACACGAAACCTTTGATGAAGGGCATACAGGCCGTCTTGGATGGAAATGTAGCGATGGCGCTTTTTACAAGTAAAACGCAAATTGATCATGTTATGCAGGTGGCATCGGAAAAAGGGATGGAAAGCCCCTTGAAGGAAGCCATGAATAATCTTTTCGTTGCTTCAATCGGTCCAGTTTGCACCGGCGGACTTCATTCGTATGGAATCAAGGTAGATTTTGAGCCTACACGATCTAAACTTGGTGTTTTTGTAAGAGAAATAAGTCATGAATTTGAAGATCCTTCCTCACAACTTTAATTGCAGAAGCATATCCACAAGTCGGGGCAACTCAATTACAGGAAAACATCGGGAAATGGCTGAGTTGGTCCAATTGTAATCAGATTATTGGGTGTCCCACTTTCGAACACGTGTTTCAAATTCTCATTTTGGAACAAATATCTGTCAGCTGAATAGTTATGTATATATCGCTATCAATAAACGGCTGCAAGATGGCTTATTCTTACCATTTAATGATCAGAAATTGCGGAGAATAATTTTTCTTCTATTTTACCTGATGGATTGCAGCTTACAAACCGTTAAATAAAACCCAAATATACCTTAACCACTATGAAAACTATTAAGGCAGGTTTACTATTTACGATTGTTCTTTTCACATTCCAGACTTCCTTTGCACAGTCCGGCAGTTTCTCTGAAATATTTAAACAGCATTTTAATGAAACAGTCCAAAAAGTTGAGCAGGCTGAAAGTGCAGATGAAAAACGGACTTATCTGAACGATTCATTTGACGATATGCTCACTGCCATTGAGCGAATCGAGCGTTCAGCAAACCTTTCAGATGATGAACAGGCGCAGCTGATCTCATTTAAAGAAGATGTTGAAGAGAGAAAAAGCGAGCTTAACGGACTCGACGGATTTGACGAGATTGTAGATGAAGATCTCGATGATTTTTCCAATTTCTCTCAACAGATGATGGAACAGGCCAACCGGACGGTTACCATCAGCCTCACCTCTGCACTGCTAATTGTATTGATACTGCTGCTCTTGTAACGCATATAACAATTCACTCACATCAGGCATCTTTCTGATTTAAGGAAGATGCCTGTTTTATTCCTTACTTATTGAACGATCACACATCTTTATTCACGTTTTTTTCACTTTTGCTCCTGCTCATTACGGGATGCAGCACCCATTCACTGGTTTCACAAGAACCGGTTCCTGAAGAATCTCCCGATTATACCCTCTTTTTTTACATCCATGGTGATTCCGATTATCTCTTCCATCAATCCGGCGGAGAAGCAATTCATGCCGATGAACACGCCCTTGATAAAGCTCTGAATGCAGCAAAAAAAGCCGAAACAGGTGAGGTTTATATCTTTCATCATCGGGCGGAAAAGAACTTTCTGGGGTTGATTCCCCGCAGAAAAAGTCAGTTTTATCATTTCCAAAACGGACAGGAAATTCAGCGTATAAAGTATCGCCGATCCTCTGATGATCTATTTATGGAGGCCGAAAACCGGCTGCATGCATTATATGGTTCAGATCCGGATCCGGCAGACAAACCGGCCTATTTTTTATATTTTGGCCACGAAATACCTTTGGAAGTTCACAGGGGATATAACGCATCCCATTCAAACACTGTGGTTGATACTAAGGCGTTTGCGACCGGGCTGAGCGCGTTTATCGGTGAAGATCACTCCTACGATCTCGTTGCTCTTTCAAGCTGCAGTAACGGAACACCGGCCATGGCGAAATATCTTCAGGAAACCGCGCGATACCTGCTCGCATCTCCACAAAACCTGCATCTGTCTCACATTAATTTCACATCCCTCGAATTACTTAACGAGTCTCCGGATATCGATCCGGGCCATCTTGCCGAAAAAATTGCAGCAGAGTCTTACGACAGACTTACAGAATCTGTACAAACGGTTGTTTCGCTGGCTGTGTATGATCTGGAAGTTACAGGAGGATATATTGAAGAGTTGTATAGCAAAACCCGGGAGTATTTGAATCACGAAACTCCAAACCTGTTCAAAGAAAACCGGGACTGCATAGAACTGCCGTTTTTTGATAAGGATCAATATTCGGATGGTGTTCGGCTCTTTTACCGACCACCCCGCTTCGGCTCGCGAAGTTCTTCTGAAACCCACTCCGGCTGGGGATGCAAAATCGTTGATTAATCCAGGCTTCTGCCCGATTTCTGTTTCACACCCGGAATTTGTTCAAGTCTGTGGCACATCAAACCAATCAAAAATAACCAGGCGGAGAAAAGGCCTATCATAACAGAAAACAGATTTCCTCCCGGAACACCTGTCTGATTAACCGATTGTGTAAATGCATCAAACGTTCCTGATGAGATGATTTCTCCGTCACCTGCAAAAGCTATGGTAACAGCAAATAACAGAAGCACGATTGCAGCCACTGTTGTAATAATTATTGATTTCATTTTATTCTCTTAACCCACAGTCATTTTAATTTCTGTTAAACTACAGTATCTATTCAATTTCTCAAAGCTGCTTTCTGAAACTAGCTTAGATACGGATTTTTTACTGAACCCCATCTTCGTTGAAATCATCCCCGCCTTCATCAATAAATTGCACGTTGCCAAAGGCATTAATGTGAAATTCGAAGTAACGGGTGTGAATACAACCAGCAGGGCAATCTCCCCATTTCTTTTTATACCGAAACGAGATAAATGTTTCTTCAATCCCGGCAAGGATATCATTTCCATCACCTGCAATATTGTTTGACTCACTATTAATGATCTCTTCAATTTTCTCAAAGTCCATTGCCATCGCAACGGGGTTGAGAAGCTTTTCAGTAGCAAGAATTGCCGTTCCGTACGAATTGGTTTCAGTTTCAGAATAGCTTTCCAAGACCAGGTCATATTTTTGAATCAGCTCATCCACTGCTGCATTCCCTGTTTCCGTTTCCCCTTCTCTCCAGGCCTGCAGCCAGTCCGATGCACCTTCTTTATCCGGCATCACTATAATTTCACCATGCTTCATGCGGGGCCTGGCTCGGATTTCGAATTCATTGGTTACCCGATTTGCTTCATCCAGTCCGCTATTTACCACATGAACGAGCGCATTATAGTACAGATCCACCAAACCGTCCGGAATTTCAACTTCTGTGGAGTCCGCCGAATTTACATCACGCAGCGCAAGTTCCACTGCACTTTTATACCACTCTTGGCGTTCGCCGGCTGTAAGATGGCCATCTTCAGCCTCAGCGATTGACTGTCCATTTTCCCAGTCAATAGGCAGGGTATCCTCACCGGAATCGAGCACGCTCTCGCAGGAGAAGAATATGGCTGAAATGATCAGAATCAACAGGGTATTCCATCTTTCTGCATGTAACATAATGTGTGATATTTTTTCTTTTGGGTTTACCTTTTATACACATCAGAAAATCAGACACCTACTTGACTGGAAAATGATTCTCGGGGAGAGCGGTTTTTTCTATAGAGAGTGCTGAACCAGGTAATCACATATACCACGATAGCCTAAAAGGATATCTGAAGACTTACCGATGGGTAGAACCCGGGCATCGTTCTTTCACCGGTTCTGTACCTTGTTACACTGCCATTTTCAAATACAGGCACAAGGTTTTTTTCAAGTTCATTTTTCCTGTTGAGGATATTCACCAGGTCGAGACGGAGTTCCATATCGGCCCTCCCGGCTGACGGGGAATAGACCAGCGAAAAATCTACCTGACTAAAGGGGCTTAAAAAATCCTGCTCCGGGCTGCTAAAATCGAACCCTTCAGCATTGATCGGTTCAGCAAGCTGCAAATAGTTGTAATACGCCTCCCGATAAGCCCAGGTCCGCCCATAAATCCCCTGCCAGCGCACAGATGCCTTTAAGTCAGAGAGCACTCTCCACATCATTCGGAATTGCACACGATGAGGGTCACTCCATGGAGCCGGAACCGTTTTCCCGAATTGCGATGTCATATCTACCCGGGTGAAGCTGTAATCGTAGCCGCCCATCAATGATATTCGATCATTGGCAACCGACCGGTTCGCACGAATGCTTCCGCCCAGGGCTCTCATCTCAGTTGATTCGGCAAACGCGCTCACTTCCGAACGGTCTAAATCCTCTCCGGTAAGAAGGTTTCTGTATGATGTGATGTTCGTTACCGGCTGCCATTTATAGTACGCTTCCAGCCGAAGTGTACTGTTTTCTGAGGGTGCAAGATACCATGATCCGGCAAGATGATACGCTTTTGGAATCTCTTCATTGCCGGCATGAGACCAGATTGAAAATCCCGGCACAACTGCCGAAGCTCCCGTATTTGTGATCGAATATTCATTAATAAACTGCCGGTATAGCCCCCCTGAAATCCGGGCCGACCAGTACCCGATGCGCGATTCTGCCTTGTCGTACTGTACGGATATTCTCGGCTCGGCATATACGGTTTGATTGCCGTCTAAATACGTCAGCCTGCTGCCTAACGACAGATGCCAAAAGCTTCCAAAACGGTAATTTCCCGTGAGATGAGAGCTGACCATTGAAGATTTTACATTGGAAAATGTAGGCAGGTAGTTTCCTTCTTCCACATCAACACCGGAACGGACGTGATCGAGATGTAAACCTGTTTCCACTTCAAAGTTTGATGAAAAGCTGTAGGTCAGATCAGAACCGGCCCTGAAATGATGAATATTATTCCCCTCGATGGATCCCGGCAGTTCTGTAAAACTGCCCGAACCACCAATTTCATGTGAAAAAGATGCCCGGTCCAATGTAGTTGTAAACCATATAGGGGCATTTGTGGTACGGATGTCACTGCTGTGACTGAACGAACCGTAACTATAGCTCATCTTCGTCCGGAAATTGATTCGCGGGGACAACAGACTGTTCCAGCTGATTTGCCCAACCCTGTTTTTCCATTGATACTGCTCAGCAGCATATAAAAAAGGCACCACATTCACGTCAGGGATAGAGCGATTCAGCACCGCTGTATTTAATTCGTTTTCCGATGCGTAAAATGAAGCATAGAGTTCATTAAAAGAGTTAATGGTAAGACGGGAAGCAAAATGAGCATCATAAAAATTGAGCTCTGAATCATGATCAACCGGACTGTAAAGTGCGGCATCGGTTTCAATCGCTTCCGTCTGATTTAGTATAAGCGGATCAATTTGATCCCAGGACCGGAGCGACTCTCGCAAAACCGGGTCTCTGTACGTATCCCAATAGCTGTTTCTGAACGCGCTCATCACCTGCAGTGAAGATTCATCACCCAAATCAAATGAATAGTCGCCCCGCAGGTTAATCGCCAGGGGATCTGCCTGAAGTGTGGCTCCCCGATTTCCCACAGCTCCTAAATCGTGGGATAGATCCACCGCACCTGACAGGCTGCTTGCTTCAGAAGCACCGAATCCTGCGCGGTTCAGGGTTACCCGCCCGATGGCGTGCGGACTAAACGCGCTGAACATCTTCCCGATTGAGTGCGGATTGTAGACCGGTGCCCCGTCCAGCAGCAGCCGGTTTTCGCTCTGCTGACTGCCCTGCAGCTGAATTCCGTTCATAGGTAAACCGTGCTGAACTCCGGGCACAAGGCTCAAATCCCTGATAGGGCTACTCATCATGGCTTCCGCTTCAAGAGTTTCTCCGTTGTTCGGATTTGAATTCGAATAGCTGCCAAAAACTCCCGGGCGATGAGATTCAACAATTACAGGAGCAACAGTGAGCTGCTTCGGTTGCAAGCTCACTGTCTCCTGTATGCGCTCATTTGGCGGGATACGTACCGATTTAGTTACCGCTTCATATCCCACATAGCTAAAAATGATGGTGTACTCCCCGCTGATCAGCCTTGATATAGCAAAGTTGCCGGACTGTCCTGTACTGGTTCCGCCTGATGCATCTGCCAGCATCACGGTGGCTCCCGGAAGCGGGTGCCCGGTACGGCCATCAACCACTTTCCCCGTAAACACACCGTAGGCTGGGTCTTCCGCTGCAACCGTTACGATCACGATTGTCCCGGATGAAAGCGTGAGGAAATCAAGACCATGAGCGGACAGTACCGATCTTAGAAGGTCTCTGATTTCAAGATTTTGAACTCTCTGATACACCTCAGCACCCCGGATAATATCCGGATCGTAAACAAGATCTATTTCTGCTTCTCGTGCTATTCGGTCGAGTACCGTTTCCAGCGACTCTCCCCTGAAATCAAAACTGAAACGTACCGGGTCACTATCCTGCGCAGCGGCCGGCACGCTAAAAACAGACAGCGCGGATACGGCCAAAACAATATAAATCCGGAGTAGCTTCATCTGACTTCGTTATTGATAGATTTTGAGCTCGGTCAACTCACGAAAATTCTTCATTTAATCCAAAGAAATTGCCTTTAAGTATAATTGGAGATGCTAATAAACCCTGAAACCGTTAGCGGTTCTCGCGTAATTTAAGCCGGCCACGGTACAGATATCATCCAGCAGCGATTCAACACTCTCCACCTGCCGGTAATACCCGGTTAGCGTTTCTGTGGCAGCACGGCTGTTTTCCAGATCAACCCTCACGCCGAAACGACGTTCAACTTCCCTGAAAATATGGCCCAGCGGTTCATCATAAAATACGAACATTCGCTCCCGCCAGCCGGTAATGAGTTCCATATCCGCCTCGGCTGGTTCTTCAGGCTTAACACTGCCGGCACTCCACGTTGATCTGTATCCTGCCGTGAGATTTACCCTGTTCTGATCCATTCCTTCCGGGAAAAAGAGAACCGAACCGCTTTTTACAGCTACACGGGTTTTATCACCTGGATCATCTGCCCAGGAGCGAACTGAAAATTCAGTCCCTGTAACTTCGGTTACTGTTCCGTTGGCTTTCACGATAAATGGTACATTTCCGTTTTTCACATCAAACCACGCCTCTCCGTTAAGAGAAAGTGTTCGGTTGGTTACCCCAAACAGACGGTTAAACTGCACAGTCGTACCGCTGTTCAGCTCAATGAGGCTGCCGTCGGGCAGCTCGAGCTCCGCAATCTCACCGTAGGGCGCGGTAACATTCCGGGGCATAAAAAAGAGCACTGCGCCAAACAGGATCAGTGCTACTGCAGCGACCAGGTAACGGCTGTAACGGTGAATGTAGCCGGAAATCTCCGGTTTCTGCGACTCTGTTTCGAGCCGTATGTGCAGATCCTTCAGTGCATCTTCGGTTTCAGATTCCCCGGGCAAATCAAAATCTTTCCACTCATCTGCGCCGGCAGAAACATCCCATATCTTTTGCAGATCTTCATCTTGCAAAGGGTGGGTATCTTTCGGTTTTTTATCTTTCTCAGACATCCTGGATTTTGCTCTTTTCCTGTTGATATTCATCGTAACACTCCCTCAATGTCCGGAGTGCAGCCACGATATGATTGTTTACGGTTTTCGGGGATACATCCATAACCCCGGCAATTTCTTCATGGTCGAGCCCTTCAAACCGGCTTAGTTGAAAAGCTTCTTTTTGGCGTTCCGGCAGATCGCCAATCCAATTTGTAAACTTCTGCTGAAGTGAATCTTCATCGCCGGGAGCCGTTTCCGGATGTTCTGAATCTTCAACTGACTGACCAGATGCCACATCATGATCCACATAAACGCCTGACCTGTCACGAATCAGATTGAGTGCCCGGTTGCGCACCATTGTATACAAAAAACTTTTCAGGGATTTTTCCGGATCAACCCTTTCACGTCGTTTCCACAGAGTGAAAAAACACTCCTGTACCACATCGCAGGCCGCGGTTCGGTCACGGGTATACCGCACCGCAAACCGTACCAAAACGGGATAACTGCTCCGAAACAGTTCATCAAAAGCCTTACGGTTTGACCGGCTGATCTGCTTCGCCCACAAAGTAAATTGTTGATCCGACGGATTATTCATCTGTTTGTTCTGTCATTTATACACAAGCTTTAAAGCATGTACCTATCGTGAACTTAAAATTTATTTCACAGAGCATCGAATTGCCCTTCACGTAACGGATGTTTTTCAAAATCTTTTTCAAATCATCACAAATTATCTTCTTTTTCCCGTTCAGATTCTCATACAGCACATATATTCTTCAAATTATTTAACTGCCAATTGTAAAATAATTTTCACTGATTATTAACCTGCTGCCCGTCAGTAAGATAGGCATTTCCACCTACTGAGATAGCATATTACCTGCGGGAACATTACTAAATCGCAGGTCGTTACAGCGTATGATTCAAATATACAGAGAGCATCTTTGTTGAAAGAATCCTTAACCCCCAATTAAACAACGAATCAAATGACAATTATTAAAACCACTTTTGTGGCGCTGATTGCGATAACGCTTTTCGCAATGGCACCTCATACAACCACTGAAAAAGAACAGGATCACAATCACCATAATATTGTGGAACTTGCTTCTGAAAATGAAAACCTCTCTACACTTGTTGCAGCTATAGATGCTGCAGGCCTTGTAGAGACACTTGAAGGTGACGGACCGTTTACTGTCTTCGCTCCCACCAACGAAGCCTTCGATGCACTGCCTGAAGGTACGCTGGAATCGTTGCTTCAGCCTGAAAACCGAGAACTTTTGGTTGAAATTCTCACCTATCATGTCGTACCGGGCAAAGTAATGTCTGGCGATCTGAGTGACGGCATGAGTGCCGAGACTGTGCAAGGAAGCGAAGTTTCAATTTCGGTATCCGATTATGGCGTGCGTGTGGATGAAGCCTCCGTATCTGAAGCGGATATTGAAGCCAGTAATGGTGTTGTACATGTAATCGATTCGGTTATTTTACCTCCGGAAGATACCTCATCCGGTTACTAAATCCGTTCAATTTTTTACCCTAAACCACGTTCTGACATTCAGGGCGTGGTTTTTTTTATTTTACCCCGTCGTTGAAACTCTTTTCCAAACGATCCCGTAAAATTTCGAACAGAACATTTACAAGGCTTAAATGCCTTTCAATTCTTCATCTTCGAAATTATGAAACCATCAAACCAGATTCTCTCTACTGCATTTCTTTTCATACTATTTCAATTTGCTCTTGCTGCCCAGGTTATTGGCCAATCGGGTGGTATCACCATTTCTGATGATGAAATGGACGTCTTTTTCACGGAACGAATTCCGCCTTCCGATGCAATTGAAGCTATACAAACCCGTGAGGGTTCAGTTGACCTGCTGCTGACCGAGAACGATCTCGTCATTCAATTTTCTAATAAAGGTCTGGAGAAGATGGCTGCGGAGATCCAGGGAGATAAAAGCGACTCCCAATTTGAAGCAATCATAAAGTCGATGGTAAGCAGCGGCGTGCAAACCTTCCTCGATCGCGCAATGATTATTCCCTATTATGAAATAGATGAGATTTCATATTCAGACGGAAGGCTAATCATACTAAATAAAGATGGCAAAGAGATATTTGGTGATCTGGAATTCAACGATTCGAAGGTGGTAGAAAACTTTTCACGGCGTGATGCCCGCAAATTTGTATCGGCGGCAGAACGGCTTCTTTATTGATCCGGATGAAATTTGCAGATATATAACCTGATAAAAAAAGCCGCGTCTCTTTCGAAACGCGGCTTTTTTATGTACTTATCTGATTTAATACCTTCGCTTTATGAAGGGTCCAGTATATTATCAATGCGCCTGTCTATATCATTCAGGTGTGCAATGGTTGCACGATGATTTGTGCGGTTTTTAGCACTCTGCACATCACTCTGAAGTTGTTCAAGCTGTTCTCTTGCCATCGGGCGAATATCAGACTGGCTTACATTTACCTGTGTCCAACCTATTTGCTGCCGGAATGCTGCCGGAATGGAAGGAAGGTCTCCCGTCATCAAATACTCCATCCGTTCAACGTAGGCTCTCTGCAGATTTCTGCGATAAACGTTGATTTCTGATCCGCCGCTCAGTTCCGTCCATACCGCTGACCGTACATCATCCATAAATTCAAATGGTGAGTAGACATTTTCGGCCCGGTTTTCATACTCAATCAACCGTGCAAGTCGCTGAGGATCGAGGATGTTATTCAGCACACTGGCCTGGCGACCGCGGAAAGAGTCCACAAAATCGGCCTGGTTGATACGGCTGAGAATATCTTCATTATATACCCAAGTTGGTGCCGTGAAAGCGTGTCGCTCAAGAAACTCCATCGCGCGTTTTTGGTCTTCTACAGATACAGGGCTGTATACAGCTCCATCCTGCTCAAACGTTTTATGATCTTCAAATACACCACCAATATTTGCGGCAACATGCCCCATATATCGTCCCCATTGTGCCACAACATTTCCATAGAGTTCTGAAAGGTGGCTGAAATCAGAGCCTTCTTCTGATATCCAGTCGATCAGGTTATCCGTGATGACCTGCAGGTTTGCCAGCCCATATTCACTGGCGCGCATGGCATCATCCCCGAGATCTTCATTTTGAGATCTTGGATCGATTCTGCTGGAGGTTTGCCTGCCGTAGAAATAGTGAGGATCGTCTGCACGCTCTCGAACCCATTTGTTCAGCGTATCACGCTGCTCTTCTATCGGCATATCTCCAAACCAGGTATATCCCCATTTTACAGACCATTTATCGTACTCACCCACACGCGGCAGGAAGTTTGTGACGCCGTCGCCGGGTTGCGCAATGTAATTAAATCGTGCATAATCCATGATCGAAGGTGCCGTACCGTGGTTGTCGGTATACGTTGGTGATCGCAGGGAATCAACCGGCGTGGCATAACTGGAACCGAAGTTATGCGGCAGGCCAAGTGTATGCCCAACTTCATGAGCGGAAACAAATCGAATAAGTTCCCCCATTACTTCGTCATCCATATCCACAGCACGCGCTTCGGGGTTTGCAGCAGCAGTTTGTACGAAGTACCAGTTTCTAAGCAGGTTGGCAACATTATGGAACCATCCGATAGATGAGGTGATAATCTGCCCTGAACGCGGATCATTTACATGTGGCCCGTATGCATTTTGGGTCGATGACGCGAAATATCGGATCATGCTGTACCGAACATCTTCTGGACTAAAATCTGGGTCTTCCTCTTCAGTCGGAGCCATTTTACCGTAAATTGCATTTTTGAAACCCGCAGCCTCAAATGCAACCTGCCAGTCATCCACACCCTGAATCAGCCACTCCCGGTAGCGTTCGGGAGTTGCCCGGTCAACATAAAAAATGATCGGTTCTTCCGGCTCAACCAGTTCTCCGCGCAAATACGCTTCTTTATCTTTTGGCACCAGGTTCCAGCGGGTGATGTTACGCACCTGTTCTGCCCGGTGAACATCCCGCCCGTAATCGCGCTGAGTTGCGCTGAAGTAACCCACGCGTTCATCATATGTGCGTGCCTGTACCGGCTGTTTCGCCATCAGGATCATGCTATGATTTACTTCCAGTGTGATGGCGCCGGTTGCTGAATTCGAGGGTGGATTTCCCGCTTCGTAAGTCAGCAGATGACGTGCTTCTACATTTTCAGGGAAACTTCGAATACGTTCTATATAACTTCTGCTGCCGTCAAGCCGGCGTACCTGGTACTGCTGCCGGCGATTCTGCTGAAGGCCAAGCGCCGGGACATCCGTAGAAAAGAGGTTTGTAACATCAATTACCGTACCGGTTGAATCTTCATTCAGTGCCTTGATATCAAAAGACATGATGATCGGCTCAAAATTTGAATTTCTTACCGCTTCATAAATCGGAAGAGAGTCGCTTGCCGTATTCTGGAACGACACCCGCCGAAGCAGAATATCATCCTGACGTCTCTCCCAGCGTAAAACCTGGTTACTGAGTCGCTCACCGCCATACCCGATGCCATCTGCTGTTCTGGATATTCGTGATACCATCAGCATTTCACGCCCCAGGAGTGAGTCTGGAATTTCGTAGTAAAACGTACCGTCGTCTTCATAAACCGTAAAAAGTCCGTCATCTTTCTCAAACGAATCTTCAATAACCTCACTAAAAGGTTTGATTTCATTATCGTTAGGGGCTGTTCTCGGCGGAGTGGGCCTGTCAGCGGGGGCGTCATCGGTAGATGAACCGAAAATTCCGCAGCCCGTAATCAGGAAAAGCGAAAGCGCTCCAATTAATAGTTTTGTAGCAATTTTGTGTATATACATATAGTTGAATGATTTTTTTCAATGAATGGGGTTAAAGTCGTCTTATGCATACTATGCATCAAGTAAAAAAAACAGCTTTATGTAAAATATTTAAAAATGGATCTCATTTTACCCTGTATCTTCTTAATACTACTATTTTCTAAAGTTTCAGTATTGTGCTGACCTTTAATCCAGCCATTAATGAATTCGTTCACTTTGTTCATCTAATTAGCGGGTTACAAGAAGTTTCCAGCTCTTTAAATCACCGGATGAATCATTCAGGGATCATGAATGGATCCGGTTCGAATAAATACCTCGGGGAAAAGCCCACGAGGTATCAACTTGGATCCATACCTTTTGGATCGGTATGGAGTTTATTCCGGAGCGTCCCATTTTAATTCTCCGGTAACAGGTTGACGCTGAACGAACTGCAACATATTTACATTATCTCACTACACACCACAGAATCAATCATGGTGTGCACTCGAAAAAAGGGTATAGAATTGACGATGGACAGTAAAGAGATACAATTTCGCGGGGCGATGGGCGACCGGCTTTCTGCAAGACTTGATGAAGCCGATGGCGAACCTAAAGCGTATGCATTGTTCGCTCACTGTTTTACATGCTCTAAAAATCTGAAAGCAGTAGGCCATATTACAAAATCACTGGCTTCTCACGGAGTATCCACCCTTAGATTCGATTTTACAGGCCTTGGAAATAGCGAGGGTGAATTTTCGAATACCAATTTCTCTTCAAATATTGAAGATCTGATTGCCGCAGCCACCTACATGGATGAAAATCTTCAGTCACCTTCGATATTGGTCGGGCATTCACTTGGTGGAGCTGCCGTCATTCAGGCTGCTCACCAGATCGATTCTGTGAAAGCCGTTGCAACCATTGGGGCACCTGCAGATCCGGTTCACGTAAAAGAAAATTTCTCAATTAAACTGGATGAAATCGAAAAAACCGGCGAAGCCACCGTTGAACTGGCCGGACGCCCTTTTAAAATCAAAAAACAATTTCTTGATGATTTGGAAGCCACCAAGATGGATGAGCGGGTCCGTAAGCTTAACCGCGCCCTGCTTATCATGCATGCCCCGCTGGATAAAACCGTTGGGATCAAAAATGCTGCTCATCTCTATAAACTGGCAAAACACCCAAAAAGCTTTATTTCATTACACGAAGCTGATCACCTGCTGACCGACAAAACCTACAGCAAGTATACCGGCAGACTGATCGCTCAGTGGAGTGATGTGTACATCTGAACTATCCGTAACCCGTAACTTCAAAACAATTAAATCGATATGCTTGATACTATTAAACTCACATTGATTACATTTTCACTCATACTGTTTGCAGGTTGTGCTGAACAGAATAACATGAACCATCAAACTGAGGCTGAAAACGCCGATTTTTATGAACTCGTTACTGTCCTGCATCCAACCATGGGAAGTCAGGCAGAAGGTGTCGTTCGATTTTACCAGACAGATGAAGGAATTCGCGTAGTAGCGGAAATCAGTCAGCTCGAACCCAATAGCGCACACGGATTCCACATTCACGAATTTGGCGACTGCACCGCTCCTGACGGCACTTCAGCCGGCGGGCACTTTGATCCGCATGATCAGCCACACGCCGGTCCGGAAGATGACGAGCGCCACGTAGGCGATATGGGGAACCTGGTTGCCGATGAGAACGGAATCGCCGATATCGATTATGTTGATCCCGTTCTTTCATTCACCGGGGAAGATTCTATTCTTGGCAGAGGTGTGATTGTTCATGCAGGCGAGGACGACCTTGAAAGTCAGCCAACCGGGGATGCCGGTGCGCGTCTTGCTTGCGGCGTCATTGGAGTTGCTCAATCTGAGTAACTTAAAAGCTGAAGGTCTTTTATAAATCTAAAGCCTGCCGTACATTCCCTGCGTCAGGCTTTTTTTCTGTAATGCATTTGTTCTTTTTTTTATGAAATTTTTCACTCTCTTTGTTAGTATCGTCATTTGTTCGGTATCGGGCCTTTTTGCACAGGCAAACTCATATCTTGATGGCAACTGGGAAGGTGTTATCGATTTTAGCGGGGAACGCATGTCCTTTTCGGTCATCTTCAACACCATTTATGAGGAGACAGACGGCGCCATAAATATCCCGCAGCATGCATCGTATGAACTTCCGGTTGAAGTACCGTATTTAACGGCTGACTCTCTTGTTTTCACATTTCAAACCGGCAGCGGGGCTGCTGAATTCAGGGCTTCTTTCACAGAATCATCACCAGACTTCATCAGCGGAACCTATCTGCACGGCGGTTCAGAATATCCATTCACGTTGTCAAAAGAGTTATCGGGCCCGGACTCCCCTATTGGCGATCATACGGAACAGGAAATTACCATCCCTTTCGATACTCATGAAATCACGGGCAGCCTGGTTACTCCAAACTCGTTTAATGATTCAACACTGATCATTCTGGCTACCGGCAGCGGTGATCAAACCCGTGATAATACCATTGGAGGATTTGATCTTTTCCGTGAACTGGCAATTCAGTTTGCGGATCGTGGATTTTTTACGTTTCGCTATGATGAACGGGGCACAGGATCCTCAACTGGCGTTCAGGATGCGAGTATCCCGGAACTTGCCGAAGACCTGAAAGGAGTTGCAACATTTTTTTCCGGCGATACGGCAGAGAATTCATTCTCCACCACGATCTATCTTGGTCATAACCAGGGTGGTGTGGTTGCCCTGCTTGCAGCCCGGGAGCTTGCTCCGCAAAAACTTGTGTTGATGGCTACACCCATTCTTCCCGGTGATGAAGTGATTACCGCTCAAATTGAACGGATTGCTGAATTACAGGAGATCCCTGATGACGTTGTGGAGCAAAACCTGGAATTTCAAAATAAAGTATTTCAAGCCGTGCGAAGCGGTGACGGATGGAGTGAGCTTGAAGAGGATATTGCCGGACGACTCCGGGACCAGATTGAAGAATTGCCGGAAGCCCAGCAAAGAACTCTTGGTGATATGGAGAGCTTTATCGATTCACAGGTAAACCGTCAGCTTGAAGGTGCCAAAAGCCGTTGGTTTAAATCATTTATAGAAACTGACCCGCGCGATGCACTTTCAGAACTTGAAATTTCCATGCTGGCAATCTTCGCAGAAAACGACGCCCAGGTAATTTCCGAAAAAAACATCGCCGAACTGGAACCCTACAGTGAGTTTCTTGAATACGTGATTATTCCTGATACCAATCATCTGTTCCAGGTTTCTGAATCCGGTCTCCCTGGTGAATATCAAATGCTTGACCGTTCGTTTTCTGATCGTTTTCTGATGGGGTTATTTCAGTTTCTGAATCAAAAAACCGACTAATTTACCAAACAAGGTTTTTTCGGTACCTTTCAGCTATGAAACAGTCTTTTATCGATACCCTGCTGGCTTCACACCGGGATGCATCTTCATGCCCTCCCCCGGATGAAGTCATTCGTTTTTTTGACAAACTTGTCGGAACGCTTTTTCCTGAGTTTTCAGCTAACCGCGTGGAGAATGAATCTGCACTTCGGGAGATGTTCAACACCCTGAACAGTGAACTCAAAACCATCCTGAGCCAAAACCGGGAGTGTATCCGCAGCGGTGAGAAGGAAATTGAAGAGCGATTTTTCAGCGCGCTGCCTGATATCCATTCGCGCCTGCTGATGGATATCGATGCCATGTACCTGGGGGATCCGGCAGCTAACAGCCGGGCGGAGGTGATCCGGACTTATCCAGGGTTTTATGCCATCACGGCTCACCGAATCGCCCATGAAATGGTTTCCCTGGGCGTGAAATTGATTCCGCGAATTATTTCCGAACACGCCCACCGACAAACCGGGATAGATATTCATCCGGCAGCAACCATCGGTGACCACTTTTGCATTGATCACGGTACGGGAATTGTAATTGGCGAAACCACAGAAATCGGCTCAAATGTAAAGATCTACCAGGGCGTTACGCTGGGTGCGCTCAGCGTTAAAAAAGAAGATGCACGTAAAAAACGGCATCCAACAATAGAGGATGACGTGGTTCTTTATGCCGGGGCGTCAATCCTTGGCGGAAAAACTGTGATCGGTAAAGGCAGTACTATCGGCGGCAATGTTTGGCTGACTGAAAGTGTGCCGGAAGGTTCAAAAATCTATTATCAGGCCAAAATGACGAACAGCGATGGCGAAACGGATACGATTACGTTCCGGTAATTTTGTAAACCTGCAAAGCCGCGGGAACACGAAGGATTAAAATGATGGTAAATTAATTAATACAGTTCGCGATTTCTATACATCAATACTGTACACCGAATTCTTTTAATAAATCTATAAACCTGTTCAACACCCTTTTACAATGAATATTGAAGACCTCGTCGGAAACACGCCCATCATCAAACTGCAGCAGATTCCAGCCAATAAAAATGTGAGCATTTTTTGCAAGCTGGAGGGTCAGAATCCCGGCGGCAGTGTAAAAGACCGCCCGGCGCTTGGTATGATCAGCGGCGCACTAGAGCGGGGAGATATCAAACCGGGAGATACACTTGTTGAAGCAACCAGCGGCAATACCGGGATTGCACTGGCTATGATTGCATCCGTAAAAGGCCTGAATATGAAACTCCTGATGCCGGAAAGCGCCACAGCTGAGCGGATCAAAACGATGAAGGCGTACGGTGCCGAAGTGATTCTCACCCCGGCAGATAAAACGATTGAATACTCGCGTCAGCTCGCCCAGGAAATGGCGGATGAGAAAGGGTATTTCCAGCTTAACCAGTTTGCCAATCCGGATAACTACAAATTTCACGAACAGACAACCGGCCCTGAAATCTGGCGGGATACCGATGGAAAGATCACGCACTTTGTCTCCGCAATGGGAACAACCGGTACCATCATGGGCGTTTCGCGCTATCTGAAACGTCAAAATCCCGATATTCAGATTGTTGGAACCCAGCCTACGGAAGGATCATCCATTCCCGGAATCCGAAGATGGTCGCCCGAATATCTGCCGAAGATTTTTGAAGCTGACCGGGTGGACCGAACCATTGACGTAAGTGAGAAAGAAGCCCGCGAAATGACCCGCCGAATGGCCAGAGAGGAAGGTATTATGGGCGGAATGAGCAGCGGAGGCGCGCTTACTGCAGCGATCCGGCTATCTGAAGAACTAAGTGATGGATTGATTGTTTGCATCACCTGCGATCGCGGCGATCGTTATTTGAGCTCTGACCTGTTTGAATAGTTGGAATCCCGGTAAGTTATCTTCAGAGATGAGTACAATTCCTATGGTATTTAATTCTATTGATTGAAATAATTTAAAGGAGTGTCCCCCCTCTCGAAGGGGCAATGGGGGATGAAGTGTAGAGTTTTGAGCTCTAAAAATACGTTATTGTTTGAATCAAGGCTATCAGGTCATCCCCCTGACACACTTTGTGTGTCTTTCCCCCTTCAAAGGGGGACTCTTAAAAACCTAATTTATTAATCAAACTGAGGTTTCAGGCGTTTCGGTTATATATAGGATAGAACCCGATCTAAATCCACGTTCGTCAGCCTCTTTTCAACCTGCGCCTTCGGTACAGCAGCGCCATCAAACCGCCCGCCAGCAGAATCACTCCCACAAGCGGCCAGAAGTAAAGTGACCGGGCTTCCACCCGAATCAGCCGATTTCCCGGTTCTTCGTACACCGCTGGAATTACCGATTCTTCTGAATCTTCATCAGAAAACGATAGTGCGTAATTTGCTACCGTCTGCCATACTTTCAGCTCACTTCCATTCTGTTTCACAATTGCGTCGTCCAGTTCTATAATATCGCCCCGGCTATTTTTAAATTCGATTCCCAGGCTCGGTAAAAGCTCCCCAACCATCGGTAAAAAACCGGCGATGTAGTAGTCGGTAACCACATGATAGAGCTCCTGATCACCCTTTTCCAGCGGACGCATGCCATCCTCCTGCTGAATACCATCGCCTTCATATAACGATGCATTCAAAACAGACCGGGAACTTGGAATCGGCTGATCAATAACCGGCACCGTTAGCCAGAGCGCCCTCTTGGGATCATACTCCATGGATGCGCCGGAAAATTGCAAAAAGTAGTTGTCCATCAGCATTTCGGAAAGTAAAACGGAAACTTCCATCGCGCGGCGCACCTCCTCCCCGGTAAGATAAAATGCTACAACCGGGTAACCCGGTTTGCCATCAGGACCGGAACCGAGCCCGGTGGTAATCATTAAATCATAAAAAGAGACCTCCCCTTCCGACCATGGCATTGTTCCCGGGCGGATGCTTCCGCGAATGGCTCCGTTCGCCTGAACCGCCACATCAACCCGCTCCCCGATCGCGCGGCCGGTTTCAATCCGCATGGCATCTGTAATGAAATTCCCGATGGCCGACTCCTGTTTGTAAGCACGGTTCAGTGAAAACCGGGAGTGCATTATGGTTTGATGAATATCATTCACGAATCCGCCGGTCATCTCTTCCACTAAGGCATTCAATTCCTGCTCATACATTCTCACACGCTCTGCAATCTCCCGATCCGGTTCAACGGAGGAGTCGAGCCGGATGAGAAATGGGTTATCGTACTCCGGGTTTCGGATCTCCACTTTATTATCATCCGGCAGCCAGTATAATTCAAGCCGTCCCAGGTATTCCGTGTATGACCCGGCCTGAACAATTACCGTTTCGCCTTCAACAATCGGCTCGTATAACGGAGTGTGAAAATGGCCGCCAACAATCACGTGAATCCCCTCCACTTCTCTCGCCAATATCTGGTCTTCAATCTCACCGGAATGATTTACGGAGATAATCAGCTCAGCGCCTTCTGCCTTCAGCTCAGCCACAGCTTCTTCGGCGGCTTCAAGATAATTTCTGAATTCGACCGGTTCGGGAAAAGCTGTTTTACTGATCGCATCATCCCCAATCAGACCAAAAACTCCAATCTTCAGACCATTGTCGAGCGTTTTTAAAACTGTTGTTTTGATATCTGCTTCGGCAAGCGGGTGATCTTCAGGAACAAGGTGGTTGGTTCCAAGCACGGCGGTGTGTTCATGAGCCTCCGGGTATCCTGCCGCCGCCAGGTATTCTGCAAGTACTTCGGTTCCAAAATCGAACTCATGATTTCCAATTACGACGGCATCGTAACCGATTTCCTGCATCAGGGTGAGTTCAGCTGCATGTCCCGAAAGCGCCAGCCAGCCAAACGATGGCCCTCCAATAAAATCTCCGCCGGAGAAGAGTAGTACCGGCTCCCCATTTCGCTCTTTCTCCTGCCTGATCTCATTCACCTTTCCGGCCAGCCGGGCAAATCCGCCAATTGCGGGGTTTTCGCGTTCCGGGTGATGATCCACGGCGGGATGCGGTATCAGGTGCGAATGTTCATCATTGGTATGCAGAATGGTAATGGGGATCCGATCCTGCGCTTCAGCCGGAACAGATATCAGAAAAATCAGAAAGAGAAGTAGCGTACTGAGTTGGAGAACCCATCTAAAAAAAATTTTTTGTATACCGTTCTGCTGTTTTTCTTTCGGTTTGATAGAACGCATTCCCGGAAGTCCCGTTTCGAAGATTTAGAATTTCAGTGTATTCTGGATACCGGAAAGAGTCAAATAGAATCCAACGCTGATTCTTTGTGCCGGTCAGCTGAATGATCTGAAATTGTAGCTGAAAGAAAAAATCGCATATCGGGTCAGCACGTTGGTTCTGTAATCTTCAATATAATCTTCCAGAATATTCCGGTTGATGTTATTGTTCTGCCCAAGAATATCAAAAATGGTTAGTTTGAACTCTGCCGCCCGGTCTTCCAGGAATTTGTAGCCGATCGAACCGTTCCAAAAGAATGTGGATTGATTGAAATCATCACCCAAACCTTCGTAGTGGCGAAAATTCAAATCGCTTGAAATATTGAGTCCTCCCCACGGCATCAGGTTAAAACCTGTACTTCCCCGGCCGGTGTAGTAATTATTGTTCATCTCAGGACGAATGGAATTATTCACAATAGAGTAGTTTGCATAGTAGGCCATACGGAAATCCACCCGTTCACTGATGTTGCTGCTGACCGAGGCACCGCTGCTCAATCTTGTGTTATCGGTCTCGTTTCTGCGGCTGTCGATAAACGAAGGGTTTCTCGAAAAGTTGACTCCGGCACTCAGGTTGGCATTGCTTTGAATAAGATCTACCGGGAAACTGCGATCAACTCTTGAATAGAGATTCAGGCCACTTCCGATATTGTCCGGTGCCACCAGCCTCCCGCCCTGTCGCAGAAGCACATCACCGGAAAGCAAGGTATCGGTGGCAGCTACTTCAGTACGGTTTCCAATATAATTTTCCGTGTAGTTCATCGACACAAACAGTGATGTGGAACTCCCCTTTTCCGGATTGGTATGACGCATTCGCACTGAAAAACGGTGATCAAACTGCTGTTCAAGATCCGGGTTTCCGGTGGTGAACCGAAGCGGATCGGAGTTATCAATCACACCCTGAAGCTGCCGTGCCGATGGCGTTCGGGTACCGGTGTTATAACGTATTCGAATGTTTGATCTTCTTCCAAAATTATACCGATACTCCGCATCGGGCATTAAATTCTGCCACGTTTGGCGGGTTACCGCATCCACCGGGAAATGCTGTTCACCATCCAGCGCCGTATGCTGCCACGAAAGGCTCACATTTACCCGGTAGTTCTCCCTGTTTAACTGATAGCTTCCGCGCATCCGGCTGGTGATCACACGATTATCAAAACTGCTGGAAAGAGTAGAGTCAATCAGGCTGTAACTGTTGGTCATTTCATCATACCTGAACAGATCCTGCTCCGAACGGCTATCGTCATACGTTGAACGGTAACTTACCAGCAGACGGGAATTTTCCGTCAGCGGCTCGGTATAGGTAAGATTTCCACGCAGATCATACCCGCCGTGAAACGTTTCGCTCTGCTGATCGTTCGTAACCCGGTTATCCGGCTCATCGAATTGCAGGCTCTCATCAAACTGATTTCTGAATGAGCTGCGGTCGTTAACATTTGTTCGGAAATTTGCAGAAAATGTGCGTCCGTCGGTTTCAAAACTGTGCCGGTATAGAATGGTGTTGTTTAAGGAAAAAGCGGACTGTTCATCGCTATTTTCTGTGAGGATTTCGTTGATCAGCCGCCTGTCGGAATCGAGTGTAAATCCATCCACCGTGCGGGAACTGGTGTTCTGCTGCAGACTGATTTGCGGTGAGATGATAAGCGAACGCCGGTCATCTATGGAGTGCTCCAGGCGCATATCAAACCTGTGATTGGAATTATCGCTGTTGCCAAAAGCATCTTCATCGTACAGCTGATCCGCGGAAAATCCGGTCAGATATTGACGTTCGCGATTGATATTCTGCGTGTTGTCGGTCAGGTTAAAAAAGTAGCTCGCATTTACTCGCCAGTTATCGTTCCACTGGTCGTTATAATTGATCCCGGTTGAGTTCACGGAACTGATGCCGCTTTGTCCGCCCGTCATAAAATTACGGGTGGCGCGACCGCCGCGTCCCCGCCTCCCTGAGCCGGAAGCTTCTGAAATCCCCAGCAAATCTTCACTTGAAAAATTTTGCTGGTTTACATTATTGCTCATTCCCAGAACTGAAATCCGCTGATCTCCCCGAAAATAGTTGTAGTTTCCGCCCGCCATATACCGGTCGAGTGAACCATACCCGGAGTGGATGCGGCCAAACTGGCCTCGATTCAGTCCATCTCGCGTAACAATATTTATTGTTCGTTCTGTATCGCCGCTGCTAAATCCCGTAAAGCGTGCCTGTTCGCCATCGCGGTCGAACACTTCAATCTCCGCAACAATCTCTGCCGGGAGATTCTGGAGTGCGAGCATGGCATCATCCCCAAAAAACTCTTCACCATCAATCAATACTCTCCCCACATCTTCACCCTGTGCCTGTAAACGGCCATTTTCCATCATAAATCCAGGCATCCGTGTGACCAGATCCTGAACGTTTGCGTCCCGGTTAGCTCGATAACCATCAGCATGAAAAGATGTGGTATCGCCTCGAATTTCAACCCGGGGGCGCCTTGCGGTTACCTGAAACTCATCGAGCTCCATCGCTGCCGGTTGAAGCACAATTTCCAGCGGTTCAGAAAGCTCATCTAACAGATACGACTCAGCATGACTCAAAAACCCAAGATAAGAGATCTGAAAATAGACCGACTCATGTTGTGCCGGAATTCGAACGCTGAACTCTCCTGCCCTGTCAGTCGCGGCTCCTGTTATGCGAACGGTATCGGGAAGTGAAAAAACCTGAACAGTTGCCCCGCTCAGCTGTTCATAACTGTCATCACCCGGGGTCAGCACGGATCCTGTTACCTCAGTTTGTTGCGAATAGGACACACCGATAGAAACAAGACTTAAAACTAATGCCTGGCTCAGCATTAAAAGCGGAAGTAGCACTGCCCGTAGATTCATCTATTATTCCAGGTTAGGAAGTATAATCGTGTGAAATTTGTATCAGATAGTTGTCGACCTGACAACGTTAAATTTCAATTTTTCAGCCCGCTGATGTTGTAAAAGTTTATTTTCAAAATTCTCAGACCAGCTATCCAAACAGTTTCTTATTCTGAACTTCAGCCGATATACTGCAGAAATGCTGCTTTTAGCAAAGATAGGATTTAAGTAAGTTAGCTTTCCTTTACAAATTATAACCCCTGCTTTCGAATGACCAGACTAACAACGGCCTTTTTATCACTCTTTTTATTACTCTTTTTTTCAACCCAGGCTTCAGCCCAGCTTCAGACACCTGACCAGTTTTTGGGATATGAACTCGGCGAACGCTACACGCCTCACCACAATGTTCTCTCTTATGTGCGCCACGTGGCAGAGGAATCAGACCGCGTAACACTGCACACCTATGGAGAAACCTATGAGCACCGGGAGCTCGTCTACCTGGTGATCTCCTCACCTGCGAATCAGCAGCAAATTGAAGAAATCAGAACAAATAATCTGAAAATGACCGGCCTGATGGAGGGTGAAGCCACAGATCTGAAGAAAGCGATAATTTGGCTCAGTTATAACATTCACGGGAATGAAACCTCCAGCAGCGAAGCGGCACTGAAAACACTGCATGAGCTGGCAGATCCGGCCAATCAAAAAGCGGCTGAGTGGCTCGCTGAATCGGTTGTTATTCTGGATCCGATGCTAAATCCCGATGGAAGAGACCGCTATGTGAATTGGTTCCGAACGATGGTTGGTTCGGAATATAATCCTGATGTAAACACCCGGGAACACCGGGAGCTGTGGCCGGGCGGACGATCCAACCACTACTACTTCGACCTGAACCGCGACTGGGCGTGGCAGGTGCAAAAAGAGTCACAGCAGCGCTCTGAAGTGTATCAGCAGTGGATGCCCCATGTTCACGTAGATTTTCATGAGCAGAGCTATAATGCACCCTACTATTTTGCGCCTGCTGCTGAACCGTTCCACGAAGCGATCACCGACTGGCAGCGGGAGTTTCAGACCACCATCGGGATGAACAACATCCGCTATTTTGATGAGGAAGGGTGGCACTATTTTACCCGTGAACGGTTTGATCTGTTCTACCCAAGTTACGGGGATACCTGGCCCACATTTAACGGCGCGATCGGGATGACCTACGAACAGGCCGGGCACGGGCTTGCCGGTGCTGCGGTGATCACCCAGGAGGGAGACACGCTGACACTGAACGACAGGCTGACCCACCATCACATCACAGGAATTTCTACGATTGAGGTGACGGCAGAACACGCTGAACGAGTGGTTTCTGAATTTGAAAACCAGTTCAGGCAGGCAGCAGAAAACCCGGCCGGAACCTACCGGTCGTTTATTGTTAACGCCGGTAATCATCCCGATAAAATACACAACCTGCTAAGGTATCTTGATTCGCAGCAAATCCGGTACGGGCGCGCAGGTTCATCCCGATCAGCGAATGGATTTAACTATCAAACCGGAGAGACGGAACGATTCTCCATATCTGAGGAAGATATTATTATCAGTGCTCATCAGCCGAAATCGCAGCTTGTCCGTGTACTTTTTGAGCCGGATCCCGCTCTTTCTGATTCACTCACATACGATATCACGGCGTGGGAAACGCACTACAGGTTCGGCCTCGACGGCTTTGCAACCGAAACCCGGATAGATCCCCAATCCGAATTGAATGCTGATGATCTGCGTAATTTTGAATATAGCGGCGCTGAAAGGCCGTACGCTTATGTATCCGAGTGGGGAAGTATGGATGATGCCCGGTTCCTTGCAGAGCTGATCAGAAATGGTGTAAAAAGCAGATTTTCAACCGTACCGTTTGAGATTTCCGGAAAAGAATTTGGCCGGGGCACACTGGTGATTACACGAGACAACAATCGCCGGCTTGGAAATGATTTTGACACGATTGTCCGGGATGCTGCCGAACAACACCAACGCTCCATTTACGGCTCATCCACGGGATTTGTAGACACCGGATCAGATTTTGGATCGGCAAATGTTCAGTTTATCGAAGCCCCGAATGTTGCGCTTTTTCTGGGTGATGGAACGTCGTCACTTGCAGCAGGTGAAGTGTGGCACTTTTTTGACCGGCAGCTCAACTACCCGGTCTCGCTTTTTCACACACACCATTTTAACCGAACCGACCTCACCGGTTTTGATACCATTGTGATGCCGGGCGGAACCTATTCCGATATGCTCAACGACAGCGGAGAGCAAAAACTCAGTGAATGGGTTCGAAATGGAGGCAACCTGATCGCAATCGACCAGGCGGTGCAGGTACTTTCCGGAATCGATGGTTTTAGCATCAGCCGGAAAACTGCAGCGCTTGACTCGGATAACGAGCCGGAATCGGCACTTCGAATCTATGAAGACCGCAGCCGTGAAGCAGCCATGAACCGCACACCGGGCTCCATTTTCAGAACCACACTGGATAACACTCACCCGCTGGCATACGGATATGATTCAGACTATTTCTCACTCAAAGGAAATGCCACCGCATATAACTACCTGAACAGCGGTTGGAATGTTGGAACGGTTCGTGAAAATGCACACATCAGCGGATTCGCAGGCGTTCATGCTAAAGAGAATCTTGAAAGCAGCCTCACATTTGGTGTTCAGTCAGTAGGTTCAGGGCAGGTAGTCTACATGGTAGATAATCCGCTCTTCCGCGGCTTCTGGGAGAATGGAAAACTCCTCTTTGCCAACGCCCTCTTCTTTGTAGGACAATAATATAAATTAACAGTATACAGCAGGCAGCTGGTAGTTTTACAAACCTGGTAGAGTTCCCGCGTGCATTTCGCGGGATCCTGCCAGAGTTTGCTAAGCTATAACTGACATTAAGCTCACATGATTACCAACGTCATCGCGGACCCCGATCCGTGATCTCGCGTCTTCGCATCGTGTAACAATTGCCAATTGCAGGATCCACAGTTCGAACCAGAATGAGAGATGCCGCATCTGAGTGTGCCATGACTTTGGAAGGTTCAGAATTCAATCAACGAGTGGGTGAGTCCACCTTCGCTTTTCAAAACAGAACGTCAGCCCCTTCGCCACGGGCAATTTTTGACGTGTAGCTTTCAAGTTTATCGATGACGCTTGGATCGGTCAGATCGATAGTTCGTTTCTCTTCCGCAGAAAGATATGCGGCCTGGACAATCCTGGATATTTCGAGGCCATACTCCCAGGTAAGCGTGCCGTTTTGACCCTTCAAAAATGCATCCACGGCATCCCTCAACTCAGCGACGTAGCCATACAGATCGGCTTCGTTGGGCTGGATGGCCAGCAGGCCTCTGGTTGAAGTTGATTTCTCAAGCGCAGCTTCCGAATCGGCCACAGCCTCAGCCGCCTCATCGCCTATGAATATTTCAGAAGGCGATATCAGCGTGTTCACCTCCAAGGCATATCCCGGCCCGAGTCCATCCATGGAAAGACGTAGGCCCTGCTTATCGAACATCCAGGAATCTGTGAACTGGCCCTTTACAATCTGTCCGGTTTCCGGATTTTGAAACGCTACAATTCCCGTGGCAAAATCTTCGGCCGGTGTTTTTGAATAGTCCACACCATACGTGTCCAGAAGCTTCTTCCTGTATTTAGGCTGACCCCATTTCAGCAGGCTCATATCGCACTGCATCGACACCGGTTTTAGAAATGACGGATCTTTACCGGGCGGTGTAAGCATGTGACGGCATACGGCTACACTGTGACAGCCCATATCCGACATGGCTCCCCCGCCCTGCTGTGTCGGGTCCCAGAACCAGGAACTGTGTGGACCCGCATGCTCTTCAGTACTGCGGGCTATCATCAGTCCACCCATCGACTCCATCTGCGGGCGAAGCTGTTCCAGCCCGCTATTAATGGCGCTCATAAACAGCATGTTTTCAAAATATGCTGTTTTTAGACCGGCTGATTTGGCCAGGTCCACCATTCTCTGTGATTCCTCCACATTCCGGCCCAGCGGCTTTTCACAAATCACGCCTTTCAACTCCGATCCGGATTCTACCGCCCCGGCGATCTGCTCCATGGTAGTTACACGTGCAAAATTTGTCGTCAAAATCGCAACGGCATCACTGGCGTCCACAATCTCTTTAATAGAATTTGAGACAATCGGATCTCCCAGGCCATTAGCAGCTGCAAACCCTGCGAGCTGTTTGGAGTCAGAACGTTCATAAATAGCGGAAATCTCGCAGTGGCGCACCTGTATCATCGCTTTTGCAATGAATCGCGCAATAAATCCGGACCCGATAAAACCAATTTTTAGATTTCTCATAGTATAGCAGGATTATGTGTGAAATGATTTAATGAGGACTTCAAAGACCCTTTATTTATCTATTTATATTTCTTTGATGCAGTCACGGCAATTCGGTCCACCCGGTTATTGAGTTCGTTCGTGGAGTGGCCCTTCACTTTGATCCATTCAACGGAATGAGGCTCCATCACCTTCAGCATCTCCTCCCAAAGATCCCGATTCTCCACCGGCTTTTTATTTGATTTTTTCCAGCCCCTTTTCAGCCAGTTCTTCACCCAGTTTTGTTTAAATGCATTTATAATGAGAGCACTATCGCTGTGTATTTTCACCTTGCACGGCTCTTTCAGCGCCTTAAGGCCTTCAATAACGGCCTTCATTTCCATCCGGTTATTTGTCGTATGCGTTTCACCGCCCGATAACTCTTTTTCCTTACCATTCCAGATCAGGAGTGCGCCCCAGCCGCCGGGGCCGGGATTTCCGCTGCAGGCTCCATCGGTATACAGTATAATCGTTTTCATTCCTGGTGTGTCAGATATTTTTTTGTGATTTCCATGAGTGATACGCGTGTTTCCGCAGCTTTTTTCTGCACCAGCTCTTCCCAGTTTTCCATGTCCCCGCCTGCATAAATAATCGACCGCGATGAGTTGATAATAGGAATTCCACGGTGATCTTTCAGAAGCTCTTCAATGAGATTTAGGTCTCCACCCTGCGCACCAATGCCAGGCATCAGCAGGTGTGCATTCGGGTTCACCTTAAGAACCTGGCGGGCAGAATCGGGTTGTGTAGCACCAACAACCATCCCCAAATGTGTGGCTGATTTATTCTGTGCTGCAGCAAGATGCTCAGCAATATATTCTCCAACGGATGCCCGCCCCATCACAGGAAGACGCAGCAGATCAGCTGAACCTTTATTTGATGTGATGGTGAGTACAAATACCGCTTTGCTCTCATCATAAAAGTAGGGTTCAAGTGTATCGAAGCCCATCAGCGGATTCAGTGTTACCGAATCGGCATGCAGTTCATCAAAAAAAGCTTCTTTATACTTTTCAGCTGTTGTACCGATGTCACCGCGCTTAGCATCTGCTATTGTTACTTTTGCGGCAGGGATCAGATCCATCAGCGCATCCAGAACGCGCCAGCCGCCGGGCCCGAGTGCTTCAAAAAATGCAAGGTTTGGCTTATAAGCCGCGGCTTCCGTTTTTGTAGCCTCAATAATACGTCTGCAAAATTCAAAAACGAGCTCTTCTTTATCTGGAAATTGTGCTTTTAGAGGCTGCGGAATCTTTATTGGATCGGGATCAAGCCCAACACTTAAAACAGAATTGGAAGATCTCACACTCCTTTGTAGCTTTTGCGTAAATGTCATCATTGTATTTTTCATCAGGTTGGGGCAAAGATAGTAAAAACCTCAACACATGTAAGATGCTTAATCTCAGAATCCTGTTTCAAAAATCTTATTAATGAGCTGGTATAAAGATTGGTTTGACAGTCCGCTGTATGAATTATTGTACGCCTATAGAAACGAAGAAGAAGCAAACAAACTTGCCGATTTAATCGAACAGAGAATTCCACGGGAAGAGTATCCTAAAATCCTGGATGTGGGGTGTGGAAGAGGCCGCCACTCCATCTCACTTGCCGAGCGGGGATACCACGTTACCGGCTTCGATCTTTCACCCCAGGCGATAAAAAAAGCACAGGCAATCGCCCGGAAGCGTAATCTTAGAAATGTATCTTTTGTCGTCAATGATATGCGAAATCCGCTCCCGGACACTTTTGATGCGGCTCTAAACCTGTTCACCACGTTTGGGTACTTCATGGTTGAAAATCAGAATATTGAGGTGCTCAAAAACGTGCGAACCATGCTCAAAAAAAACGGCCTTTTTCTGATCGATTTTATGAACGCCAAAAAAGTGGAGCGAGAACTGGTTCCATCCGAATCAGGAGAACATAACGGTATTCAGTACAGCATCACCCGGTATATTGAAGATGGGTTTGTCTATAAAATAATTCGATTTGACGGAGGCCATAACCATTCTCCAAAAGAGTATACCGAACGTGTTCAGCTGTTCGATAAAAACTGGTTCGCTGAAAACCTGACCTCATCCGGGTTTGAACCGCTCAACGTCTGGGGAGATTACAACGGAGGCTCGTTTGATGTGCAGCATTCGCCACGCCTCATTATTCTATCAAAAGCAGTCTGATGACCCGTCATGAAATGAGTTTTTTGAAACTTCAAAGAACCGTTTCGGGAAACACCTCTTCCGCTCCGTGTGGCGGCCGTTCGAGGGTCCATGTTTCAAAATAAAATTTTCTCTCGGACCGCACCCGCTTTCCGTTGATGCTGAAGAAACGAAACTGCTTATTCACAAGGGCTTGCAGCGGATAGAACAGATCCCTGTAGATATTGTTCTTTGAGAAAAGATGCAGATCAAACCCGTTATGAGCCTGTTCTTTGTAGAGTAAGAGATCGTCTGATTTTAATAGCTCTGCAATGGACTCTTTTTTATGTCCCGCATTGCTGTTGAAATCCACAACCAATGATTTGAGATTCCATGAAACTTCACTTTGTTTCGAAATCACAATCGGTTCTCCGATTTCTGCTTTTTCCACAGCCTCAGAAAGCAATTCAGATCTACCCAAAACATGAATGTGATATTCATCAAACAGAAAATCGAGAGCTTCCATGATCTCATCATACCGGTCGAGTATGTTCAAGCCAAACTGCTCTTTGTCGAGCCGTGTGCCGGTAAAGTAAAATTTGGAGTAGGTAAGATCGGGCTTCAAAAAATCTTCAAGAGTGGATGAGATATCCTGTGTGGATCGGTCGGTGTGCCTGTTTTTCAGCTGGTCTAACCTGAGATCGTGCTCATATATCAGTTTGAAAATATCCATGCTTCTCCGGTTTGATTTAGGTTTGATCGGTTTACATCTCAGCTATTGTGATGATTCATCGCCATATCAATGCCGGCTCTGAGAAATGTGAAAACGGCTTCGACAGAATCTTCAAGGGCTCGATCCACTTCTTCACGCTGAACGCTGGTAAACTGCCCCAGCACGTAGTCGGATTGCCGGCCTCTTGAAAAGTCGTCGCCTATTCCAATTCTCAGGCGCGGAAACTCCCTTGATTGCATCCGGTCGATTATGTTCTGTATTCCGTTATGTCCGCCAGCACTGCCAGACGGCCTCAGCCGTATTTTCCCAGGCGGCAGGTTGATATCATCGTAACAAACCAGGCAATCTTCAAGACGGCTGCCGGTTAGAGCCAGCGCACTTGAAACAGCACGGCCACTAAGGTTCATTAGCGTAGTTGGTTTGATGATATGAACCGGTTTCCCTTTAAAAGAGCCTTCCGCAATCAAAAAAGGCCCGCCATCCGTTCTGAATGAAACGGATAATTCGCGGGCCAGTTTGTCTGCCAGCTCAAAACCGATGTTATGGCGGGTTCCTTCAAATCTGGAACCGATATTACCCAAACCAACGATCAGAGACATAAGCTATTTATTTAAAAAGCCGGAGGGACTGATGTTATTTTTCAGCCTCTTCAGCTTCATCACCTTCTTCAGACTCACCCTCTTCGCCTTCAAGCTCTTCACCCTCTTCGAGTTCAGCATCTTCCTCAGCTTCATCTTCAATACCGGCTTCGGCGATAGATGATGTAAAGAGAGCTTCTGATTTCGGTGGTGCAATCGTTACGATGGTTCTGCTGTCGTCATCCAGCGCTTCTGCGCCTTCCAGTTCAATATCACTTACATGAATTGAATCTCCGATTTCCAGATTTGTAATGTCCACCTCAAATTGCGCAGGGATTTTATCTGGCAGTACCCGGATACGAACAATACGCATCGGCTGGAACACACGTCCACCACCGTCACGAACACCAATTGCCGTACCTTTAATGCGAACAGGAACATTCAGTGTAACCGGAACATCTGAATCGAGAACGTAAAAATCGGCATGAAGAGCACGATCTGAAACTGGATCAAAATCCACATCCTTCAGCATGGTGCGGTATTCTTCACCATCCACTTTAAGTGTTTGAAGTTTCGTCTGGCTTACGGCGAGAATTTTTTCAAGATCACTTTCAAGAATTGAAAAATGAAGATTCTCTTTTATTTTCGGACCGTAGAGTACGGCAGGAATTCGAAGTTCATCACGCAGCCTGTCTGACTCCTTTCTGCCTGATTCTCTTTTAGTTCCCTCTAATGGGTATATTTCTGGTTGCGTCATGGTTCTATCAATTATTGATTAATCATCAAAAAGTGCACTGATCGTATCGTTGGTATGGATACGCTGTATCGCTTCAGCAAAGATGTTGGCGACACTTAAAACTTTAATTTTCTCCGATGGTTTCCTTAACGGAATGGTATCGGTAACCAGTAATTCATCAATGGGTGAATCCTCAATTCTCTGATACGCCGGCCCGGAAAGTATCGGATGGGTGGATGCCGCCCGGATACTTAAAGCGCCGCGTTTCTTCAAAGCAACGGATGCATTTGTAAGTGTTCCGGCGGTATCGATCAGATCGTCTACCATCAGAACATTTTTCCCTTCAACTTCACCGATGATGTTCATCACCTCGGCAACGTTCTGTTTGGGCCTGCGCTTATCAATAAACGCGAGGCTGGCTCCCAATCGTTTTGAGTAGGAACGCGCCATTTTTATACTTCCCACATCCGGAGCTACTACTACAAGATTTCCAATCTGGTTTTTCCGGTAATGGTCAACAAACACACGGCTTGCATACAGATGATCCAGGGGTATATCAAAAAATCCCTGGATTTGTGATGCGTGCAGATCCATCGTTAACACGCGGTCTGCACCCGCTTCGGTCAATAAATTCGCAATCAGCTTTGAGGTAATCGAAACACGAGGCTGATCTTTCCTGTCTTGCCGGGCGTATCCGAAATAGGGAATAACCGCGGTTACACGCTTCACCGACGCACGCTTTGCCGCATCCAGCAGCATAAGCAACTCCATTATATTATCACCCGGAGGAGGCGTCGACTGAATCAAAAAAACATCTTCACCCCGAATACTCTGTTCATATTTTGCATACAACTCACCGTCTGAAAAAGACTTAATTGTAATATCTCCAAGCTTTGTACCGTAACTTTCAGCGATGGCTCTCGAGAGTGCAAGATTACTTCTCCCGGAAAATATGGCTAAGGGCGTATCCAATGATACAGGGTTCAAAGGTGAATAAAAGAAAAAGGATGACCGATCCGGCATCCTTTTTGAAATGTTGCCCGGGGAGGATTCGAACCCCCACTGACTGGACCAAAACCAGCTGTCCTGCCATTAGACGACCGGGCATCTTTGCTAAAGTTAACAGACACCAAAGATAGAAAGGGATTTATTTTCAGTCAAGAACAAATTGCTTTTTTAAACACTTCGCATTGATGGCACTTACCGGCCCTGCAATACCGCTTTAATTGATGTGCAAGGCCCGGTTTTTTTGTTTTTTGGTTTATCTCGAAACCAGAACTGCTGAACGGTTTTTGTACTTCCGGTGGCACCCCGCCGCAAATCGATCTCCACTCTGAGTATGCCGCAGATTTTATCCGGGCCGAATGCAGCAAATCTCCTAAAAGATATTCTGCCGGCAGAAATATGGTTTGCCGAAGAATTTTCTCCATCTGACCACCCGGCTTATGTTCTGCAGGAAGCATCTCCATAATTTTATTCCAGCTGCTTAACTCCGGATCTAAATATTGTTTAAATGGCAACTGATTCACCGTATAAAAAAGAGCCGCAGCCTGCCCTGCTCTTTTTGCAGGCCTGCTTGCGGGCCTCATCCCAGTGCTTTCCCAACCAATTTTCTCAAGATCTTCATCACCGCCTGAAAATGCGATGTATTGTGCTTTCTCAACAAATCGCTGAATAGAATCCTGTTCTGTTATATCTCCTGCATTTGTTGCCAGCTCACGATGGAAGTGAAGCATGGCCTTTCGGTTTCGCGGTATGCCCAGAGTTTCAAACAAGCCGGCTGTAAAAAGATAGCGCCAGGCATCAGGGATCGGGAGTTGTGCCGGATAGTGCTTCAAAAGCTCCGCAATTTTGTATTCAAAATAGCTCTTATGTGCTTTCTCTACTTGCTTTTCAAAAGCACTCTGATTTATGAATTGAATATGCCCGGAACAGGGTAACCCGCGGACCTGGCTTTTTTCAAAAAGGTGCTGCAACGTTTTTTGTACGTACGGCTTTAGAACTAAAAGCGGCGGAGATGTTCCGTCCGGTCGTTTTACGGCACCCGATCTTACTTCTTGTTTATCCTCAAAAACAACATGCAGCACTACCCGGTTGTACAAAACAGAATTCTCATGTTTGTGCTCAACCCATCCGCCCGGCCTGATATGAAGTTCAACATCCCCATGGTATTCGAGAGAATCCATTACAATTGAAGCTCCTGAAAAATCTGGCCCTTCACCCGAATTTCTTTTGCCTTGATAAATTATGGTTACGGACTTCCCGCACTGCGTGCGAAGATTTTGTGTAGAAAACTCGAGGTTTTGCCAAATCCACTGCAGCAGAGATTCGTCATACGGATATGAATTGGCTCCGCTACTCACGGTTCATGAGCTGGGATGACAGGTCGAACCCGGTGATATTTTCATCAAATTCCGGAATCACAGGTAAGAATCCTGTTTTGATCCCGCGCTTATTCAATATTCCAACAGACATCATCGGTAACGCTTTACGGGAAATATACGAACCGATATAGCCCGCAATAACACCGGTTGCGAATATCCCGGTTGATTTAATCGGAAACTTTACTCTTTTCTCCATAGTCTTGTGAATTTTAGGTGATGTGGTTTGTAACGATCAGATCTCTTTTCTGTTTCATATCGAAACTTAAAATGGATAAATTGATCACGAAATTCTACGATAATTTATTTTTTATTTTAATGATTTTACTCGATCAAAATCGTCTGCAGCGTATACTCAAACGAATGGCCTATCAGCTTGTTGAAACATCTGCCGGCCGGAATATCGACCTGGTTGGTCTTAATGAACGCGGTTACTCCGTTGCTTCAGTGCTGGAAGAGCATATGACCAAAGAGATTAATATCGATGTATCTCTTCACCAGCTTTTCGTAGACGGTACAGCTGAAACATCAGGTTTCACCAGGAAAAATAAAGTTCTTATCGCAGCAGATGATGTCATCTACAGCGGAAAGACGATGTTCAAAGCCCTCAATCACATCGAGGAACTTTACGATTACGAAGACGTTTATGTTGCTGCTGTCATCGACAGAGGGCACCGAAAACTGCCGGTTGAAGCCGGTATTGTAGGAGTTGAAGTGCCTACAAAAATAAATGAACACGTGGATTTCCAACTCAAAAATAATAAACCGCATCAGGTTTTAATTACCAAAATCAACCCCGAATAAACATGTTAAAAAAGTTTACCCTTCTCGCTGCATTCATTTTATTAACAACATTACAGGTAAAAGCCCAGGAATCAATTGTCGTAAGTGACACACTCGTTGGATGGGATCAAGGCTGGGTTACAGGCCTGAATGGAGCACAGGCAGCTTACTCTAACTGGTCACAAGGTGGTGTAAATAATATTTCCTTTAGCGGAAATTCAACCTACCGGGCCTACTACCGTGAAAAACGGTTTTCATACGGATTTTTAATTAACACCCGCTACGGTCTTACACGGTTTGATGGCGAAGGAACGCGAAAAACAGATGACCGTTTCTCTATCAGAAACCGGTTTTTATACGATATAGGTGCAGAAGAAAGTGATTTTTCACTCTATGCAAATTTAAACTTCAGAACTCAATTCGACCAGGGATTCGACTACGGCGCCGGGCCTGACGGTGGTGATCGGCTGATTTCAAATTTTTTAGCTCCCGCCTATATTTCTCAAAATGCTGGTTTATCATACAGCCCCGGCGATCATTTCACATTTGAAACAGGGATTGGTTTACGGCAGACGATTGTGCGGGAAACCGAACTTGCACCGCTATACGGCCTCGATGAGGGAGACTCCTTCAGAAATGAAGCCGGTTTTAACCTGGGCGCGAGTTACGAACAAAGCATAGCCACTAACATGGTGATGAGCTCATCTATTGAGACATTCACAAACATTAACCGGGCTCTGAGCAGTACCAATGTCTTTTTCTCAACCGAAGTTTTGGGCCGGATTAATAATTTGATGAATGCTTCTGTACGCCTCGATTTGGTATATGACGATAATTTCTCAAACCAGTTACAGGTTCGTCAGTCTCTATCGCTGGGAATATCATTCATTTTGATTTAACCCAGAATAGTGAATCGATACGAAGCATACCTGCCCATTTTACAATCTGCACTGCGTAAGCTCGATGACTGGCGAACACAATTTGGTGAAGAGCAGCTGGTTGGATTTACGGAAACTCCTCAGATCATTGAAATCGTAGAAGAACTAAAGGAGCGACTGAAAGGAAACTATCCCTTTCATCATCCGCAATATGTCGGACAGATGCTGAAACCGCCACATCCCCTGGCGTGGATTTCTTACGCAATGGCGATGACCGTAAACCCGAACAACCACGCTCTGGATGGCGGTCCTCCAACATCACAAATGGAGAAAGAAGCCGTAGAGAAGCTCGCACGGATGGTGGGGTACCAGGGGGATTATCTCGGGCATTTAACATCTGGCGGCACCATTGCAAACCTGGAGGCACTTTTTGTAGCCCGTGAGATCCATCCGGAAAAAATGATCGCCGCTTCAGCAAATGCACACTACACCCACCGGCGCATGTGCCGGGTGCTCAATACGCCTTTTTTTGAAATACCGGCGAATCCTGACGGAACTATAAAGTGGGATGCGCTTGATAACAATCTCGATGAAATCGGCACTGTTGTGATTACGATGGGAACGACAGGCCTGGGAACGGTTGAACCGCTGGCTGAACTCCTTCCAAAACTTAAAAACGCAGGGATCAGAGTTCATGTGGATGCCGCCTACGGTGGGTTTTTCAAAATTATTGAAGATTCCCTCTCAACCTCAGAACACTGGAGTGTCCTTTCTGAAGCAGACAGTATCGTTATCGATCCGCACAAACATGGGCTTCAGCCCTACGGCTGCGGCAGCATTCTTTTTAAAGACCCCGGAGTGGGGCAATTTTTCAAACACGATTCACCCTACACTTACTTTACTTCTGATGATCTTCACCTTGGGGAGATCAGTCTTGAATGTTCACGCGCAGGGGCGTCGGCTGCCGCATTTTGGGCTACCCTTAAGCTTTTCCCCCTCACGGAGGACGGACTGGGAGTCTACCTGAAATCTACCGTTCGGGCCGCAAAAGGTTTTTATCAGCTACTCAAAAGATCCGACCAATTTGAATGTTACAGGGAACCAGATCTCGATATTCTGGCCTATTTTCCAATTCCCAGAGAAATGAAAGTGAGTGCCGTCACTGAAATAAGCAAAAAACTGTTTCAGTCAGGTATAGAAGCAGATCCAAAGAGTGGTTTTCATCTCAGTCTGTATACCGTAAATGCCACAGAGTTTTGTTCTGCTTTCCCGGAATATGAAGCAGATTCAGAAACGGCTTCCATTTTACGAAGTGTTCTCATGAAACCGGAGCATGAACTTTTCATTACAAAACTCACCGCGAGACTTCATACTCTTCTGGATTCAACTCAAGAATAAACTACTTCTGTGTCATTGATGTATCGACGGGTATGTTTGGTGCAAATATTCACCGGATGAATTCGCTTCAACCGGTGAATTGTCTAACCTTTATATTGTCCAGTGCATAAGCTGACAGAGTAACAGGTAGCCCTATCAACTCAAAACTGCCTCGCCAAAACAGCTGTTTCTTTCATTTGAACACGGTTTCCAGTCGAACTGTTATAGGCTTCGATATGAATGATATAGATCCCAATTCGTCCGGTTATCCCGCGATCTGACCGCCCGTCCCAGACTAAAGCCCCCTCAAAACCGGCCGGGTGCGAATCGGCAAGTGACCGAAACAGGCGGCCGTACCGGTCAAAAATTCTAACGCGAAGCATATAGTTTGGATCATCAAACCTATAGTTGATAAAAAGGTGATCTTCATGGCCGTCGCCATCCGGTGAAAAAGGGTTGGGCTGCAGATGAATCATTCGGGAATCCGATACAGGCTCCGGCACCTGGAAAATTGAGTTTTGCCTGCCCGGAGTTCCGCCTGCCGGCACTGTGCTCGATCCCCAGTTCGACGGATCATTCGTCTCCCCATTCGGATTGATTCGCTCCAGCGAAATTCCTTTCGTGTCCACCAGGTTGGGATTGTGCCAATCGGGACTGTAATCCACCCCATCAATGACGGCCCCGAGGCTGTCAGCCAGGTACACTTCCCTGCCGGCCATCGGCAGGCCCAGCGTGGCACGATTAAAATTCAGAATATGACCGGCCAACTCATCAGAAAACCCAAAAAACTCTGCATTTCCATCTGAGGCCACTGTTTCGCCCGTTTCTCCCGCCTGAAGCAGTGCATATCCTCCGGCCGGAATCCAGGCTGATCGGGTACTCTCCGGATGCATCTTGCTAACCTCTCCATTTTCATCAAACCTGTCATGCAGATAGATTCCTTCCAGCGAAATCGAAACGTTTCTTCTGTTCCTAAGTTCAATGTATTCGGTTTGATTTGGCAGCCCGTCGTAATCGTCCTGCAGTGGATCGAACATAATTTCGTTGAACACCACCGCGCCGGACTCTATCGGCCTTGAAACCGGAATGATCAACTGTTCCGCTGCATTCAGCTGATAATCATACAGATTTTCTGCCCGCAGTTCTACCTCTCGATTGCCCGGAATTTCAGAAACATGAAATTGTAATTCAGATCCCGGTGGCAACCCGGTAATCGGGGTAATAGGTGTCCCATCAAGGAAAAATCGTGTACGGGATTCCTGTTTAACAAATTTGTTGAATCGAGCCGAAAGAATTCCATATTTGGAATTATACCCGGCAAAAATGATTTTTGGTGGTTCGATGTCCGGACGATACCGGCTGTTCTGCTCAAGCGGTGTCATTCCATTTTCCGCACGACTTTCCGCCCAGTTAACCGGGTCGATGGAGATCGCATTCGGATCTTTTCTTTCAAGCGACACACCCGCCCGGTTACCGCCCCACCCCGGTGTGTAGGTAAGGCTGTCAATCACAGCACCATCTGCATCTCTCAGCACCACCATATCTCCTGTTGTCCTGAGAGGGACAAATCCGTCCAGGTACAAAATCCGATCATCGAGTCCGGCAAAATGAGGAGAATCTGTAATCACGAGAAAATTGTCCCCACTGATCGTGATTCCATGACCGATCGCTGCCGATCCCCTTCCGGTTTCGAGCTGCCATCCCGAAAGTTCAAACCGATGTTCTGTCCGGTTATAAATTTCCACAAACTGCGGGCTTGCGGAATCAATTCGGCGGTACAAAATCTCATTGATCACAACATCATTTCCTGCAATCTCACCAAAACGGTATGCATCAGTAACAGTTCCGTTCCTTATCCTCCACCCCTCCTCGCTTTCCAGCCGATTCATCTCAATTTCAATTTCGCCAGGCGGCAGATCCATTCCAAATCTGAGAATAACTTGTCCGTCATTTTCCTGATCCACTTCAAGCGGAATGATCTCCCGGTTGATCAGAAAATTTCCGGGATCTGCGGATGCTGTCGTCAGCCTGAGACTAAACTTCAACTCAATTTCACGTTCACCCGTAACCGAAGCAGCTGACAGATAGAGCGGATTTTCAAAACTGAAACCGAGTTCTGTTGACCCTGTAACGTGATCACCGAATTCGCTCCGTACATTTTCCACATTTACGGAGTAAGAACCGTCCTCGATTAGATCTTCAAAACTAATAACCGCTTCTGTACCGCTAACCTCAGCAGAAATAGCAGCCGGTAACCCGGAAAACTGAATGTTTTGCGGAGAAACCGATGACGGATCAAGCGGATAATTGAACAGTATTCGCACCTGATCGGCTCGCACTACCCCGGCCGAAACGGCTTGAAATGGTTCAGAATTTTTGATCTTGATATCGCCGAAATAAAATCCTTCGGTATTTGCGGATGAATACCTCATCAGCAATCCAAAATATTCTGATGACTGATGAACAAGATCTGTGACCGGTTCCGCATCAGCTGCTGGAACTGAATCAAATCCTTCAGAAAGATAGAGCTGCCAGACACCGTCTTCCGACCGCGTAACGTTCACCCGGTACTCACCACCCTCCTGCAGCTCAGTTTCCGATTCAGTTAATACCGTTTGATTTCCATTGTCAAATCGAACCAGTTTCATTCGCCGGGGAGTATCGTTGTCACCCGTTCGTACCGCATAGCCATTCACGCTGCTTCCGTCCAAGTAATTGAGATCGGCCCGGTCGGCCATCAGAAAAATAAACGCGCGATTCAGGTTGGATGGATTGAACTCCTGCCGGATGTAAAATTCCCAGCTTCCGGTTGCAACTGCAGAGGGTGTTGCAATTTGAGTACGGCTGGGGTCGGGATTGGCGCTGAGCTGAAGAAGGGTATTGCCGTTTTCCACCGTAAATGAAAAATCATGAAGATCGCCCGTCCAGGCCGGGTTGCTGCTCAGATCCTGATCTTCGAACGTTTCGTGCATCACCAGAACCTGTGATTCAGCATGCTCAAAACAAAACAGCATACAAATAAGAATATACCAAACGTGTTTCATCTCGCCTGACCTCTCTCATCGGTTTTTAATTCTCTCTTCCTGGGGTAAAAAATAAAAGCCGGAGGATCAACCCCGGCTTTTTGAAGGACATTTGGGAAGTGTTGCTCTGTCACTCCCAAATTTGTCTACGTGTATCGTGTTCTCTGTATGTATGGTCCAAAAAACAGCAAACCCTTACAGATTTTTTTAAATCTTTTTTTCGCTGTTTAATGATCCTGGGAAAGGAAATGACCGCACATGAGCTCCGGTATTTTAAAAAACCTGTACCTTAACAGTGCGTGTTGTGCGTGGCAGGGTGCCCCGGCATTCGTCGGGACCGGAAAAGGCACCGGCAGGGTGCAGGGAAGTTGGCTGCGTCAACTTATGCCCTGACACACTGAATTCTGACACACTGCTTAACTGCATCTCCTGTTTACAGGTATTTTTTTCGCACCAGCAGTTCGGCGTTCAGAATGGCACCGCCGGCTGCTCCGCGCACGGTGTTGTGGGCCATCGCTACGTACGACAGATCCAGCACGTTCGAGGACCGCATTCGCCCGACTGAAGTGCGCATCCCTTTTTCGGCATCTGCATGCATACGGGGCTGGGGATACCGCTCATCATCATGATAAAATATCGGGTACTCCGGAGCCGATGGCAGATCCAGGTCCGCAATGGGGCTTTTCCAGTTTCTGTACAACTCTTTCACCTCTTCAGCGGAACCGGGTTTTTTCTTCAATCCAACCGTTACTGCAAGCATATGGCCGTTAATCACCGGAACACGTGTTGCCGTTGCCTGAACCGGGAAATCGGCATGGGTTAGTTTTCCATCTTCCAGGTTTCCAAGAAGTTTCAGAGGCTCAGCATGGATTTTAGGCTCTTCATCAGAGATCAGCGGGACCACATTTCCCAAAATATCGAGACTTGGCACTCCGGGATAACCCGCGCCGGAAATTGCCTGCATAGATGTGAGAATCACGCTTTCTACTCCATACTCATCAAACAGAGGCTTCAGCGATGTAGTTAGCGGAACCGCCACACAGTTGGGATTGGTGATAATCCATCCGGACCCATCTTCAGTAAATGATTGGGATTTTATCAGATCGATATGATCCGGGTTCACTTCCGGGATCAGCAACGGAACGGTTGGGTCGGTTCTGAAATTTTTGGCGTTGCTGATCACAGGAATTCCCGCCTCAGCAAATGCGCGCTCCACTTTTCCCGCAACAGAAGAATCAAGTCCTGAGAATACAAAATCAACATCGGGAAACTGGCCGGGTTCGCACTCTTTAACAGTCAGGCCCGATACAGATTCCGGCATTGCGGTAGCTTCGATCCAATTTGCGGCTTCGCGGTATGTTTTTCCTGCCGACCGGCTTGATGCTCCCAGGGATGTGATGTTAAACCAGGGGTGACCTTCAAGCAGCCGGATAAATTTTTGCCCCACAGCGCCGGTTGCGCCAAGTATTCCTACACGATAATCAGACATTGTATTCGTTCAGTTTTCGATGTTTAAAATTACAATTCAGAGATCTATTTGAACCGGCAACACTCTCACCGTATATAATTCGCGCGGTTTTTTGGACGGTTCAACTTCTGAATAGCTTTAAAAATAGGAAATCATTCAGACAATCGATTCATCAAAGGAGAGATTTTTGCTATCTTTGCAGGCTAATCGGAAATGTTAAACCAAAATCTGATCACAAACCGCACGATGTCCGAGAAAAATTTAGACAGCCTCGATAAAATTGTATCGCTCTCAAAATCAAAGGGATTCATCTACCAATCTTCCGATATTTACGGAGGTCTTGCTGCGGTTTACGATTACGGTCCGCTTGGTGCGGAATTGAAAAAGAATATCCGCGATCAATGGTGGAATGCCATGACGCGCAAGCACGATAATATCGTGGGGCTGGATGCGGCCATTTTCATGCATCCGAAAACATGGGAAGCGAGCGGCCACGTGGAGGGTTTCAACGACCCGATGATCGACGATAAACAGTCGAAAAAACGGTATCGCGCCGATATGCTGATTGAACAGCATATTCTTAAACTGCGTGAAAAAGGAAAAGAGGAGAAAGCCGACGAGCTTCAGCAGCAGCTCGATACCACCGGTACACGAAAAGGACTTTGTGAAGATCTCTACGATATCATTATGGAGGAGGAGATTCGTGCGCCGGAATCGGGTGCGTTTGACTGGACCGACGTTCGCCAGTTTAACCTGATGTTTAAAACACATTACGGCGCTACTTCTTCCGGCGATGATGATGCCATCTACCTCCGCCCGGAGACTGCGCAGGGAATTTTTGTGAACTATAAAAATGTGATGGATACCGCACGGGCCCAGGTACCCTTCGGTATTGCACAAATCGGAAAGGCATTCCGGAACGAGGTTGTTGCGCGTCAGTTTATTTTTCGGATGAGAGAGTTTGAACAGATGGAAATGCAATATTTTGTGAAGCCGGGTGATGATGAACAGAATTACGGCGACTGGCTTGAAAAGCGCCTGCAGTGGCACAAAGATATGGGAATCCGCGAGGAGAATCTGCGTGTGGCGGATCATCCCGAAGATAAACTGGCGCACTATGCGCGGGCTGCGGCCGACATCCAGTACCACTACCCGATCGGATGGCAGGAAGTGGAAGGAATTCACAACCGCACCGATTTTGACCTGTCGCGCCACCAGGAGTACTCCGGCAAAAAGATGGAGTATTTCGATCAGAAAGATAAAGAGCGCTACATCCCCTATGTGATCGAAACTTCCGTGGGGCTCGATAGAACCTTCCTGATGGTGCTGTGCGACGCATATCGCGAAGAGGAAGTGGATGGCGATACCCGAGTTGTGCTGAAACTCCATCCAAAGCTCGCACCAACGAAAGCGGGGATCTTTCCGCTGGTGAAAAAGCCGGAACTGCAGGAACTCGCTCACAAAATTGAGCAGAATCTGAATGAACACTTCATGGTCAGGTATGATGAATCAGGCTCCATTGGGAAACGGTACCGCCGCCAGGATGAAGCCGGAACCCCATTCTGCATCACCGTGGATTTTGACGGCCTTGAGGACAACACCGTAACCATTCGCCATCGCGACGATATGGAACAGGAACGCGTAAAAGTGGATGAGCTCGAAACCGTCATCCGCAAACGGATGAACAGCTGGAAAGCGAAGTAAGTAAATTTCTCCCTTCGGTAAAAGTTATTCTTTAGATATTCTCGGATAGCAATTCGGAGATTTTATCATAATTTGGATTACGCATTCAGGAGTTAAATATGAATTCTGAATGCGTCTTCAATCCGCTGCATCAACGAATGTACACCATCTTTTTCATTTGCCTGAATTCTCCGCTGATAAGTTCGTAATAATAAACCCCGCTCGATAGTCCATTCATATCGAAGGTATGTTCATGCCCGCCCTCTCCTCGCAAACCGCTAAACAGCTCTCTGATTTTATCTCCCCTCACCGAATACAGGATAATCTCAACCATAGATTCTTCATCCAGCTCATACGGAATTGTTGAAGTTGTTCGGAAAGGGTTTGGATAATTTTGATGCAGATCAAACGGTACTTCCTCAGCCACAGGCTCGCCAATATTCACTCCGTTGCGAATATCAGGCAGCAGGGCATGCAGGTTTTCGCCGGGGCATGCTGTGCCGCTCACATCCCGGTGGCCAAAAATTGTTGGGACATTTTGGACGCCCGACGGATTCACAGGAATCACACCCGAACCGAGAGGATCGATACCGTTCTGATCAAATCTCCACGATACCAAGCGTACCAGTGCATCAAGGGCCAACGATTCGGGATCACCCACCTGAGGATTGGCACCCGGTTCGAACTGCCCCATCAGCGCAATCCCAACGCTGCTGCTGTTCGCATTTCCTGCATGCGCACCCTGAACATCAGTTGATTGAAGCCACGGATTGTACCGGCCCTGAAAAATTCTCCCATTATGATCGATCAAAAAGTTATACCCGATATCGATCCAGCCATTATCGTTCACGTGCCAGTCCCAGATCTGTCGGACGACCTGCGCAGAGTTTGGCGGACGATTCGCCGTAACCGTGTGATGAACCGCCGCATGGCTGATCGAAATTTGTCGTGGCGTATATTCCGGTTCAAGTTCACCGGCCGGGAGATTGCCCCACCAGCCCGCCCGACTCGTAATTTCCGGCTGCCCGCTATGATCCGTCTGATACCGTGATTTCTCTTCTATTTCCGAATCCCTCTCCAAACGAGCATCGGCTGCAGTTATCGTCAGGTATGAAATAGAGCTGTTTTCGGGCACCGTAATCTCTACCTCAAACCGGGTATGGGCACTGCCATCCGGGGTTATGTAGAGCATCGACCAGTAAAGCCCTGATGGAGAATCACCCGGCTCCAGGTATCCTGTTGTGTGAACCCATTCCGGCCACTCCTCACCTGGAACTCCTGATCTAACCCTTAATCTAAATTCATCTGCATTATGAGTATCACCATCGCTGTTCCACCCAATCGACAATCCCGTAAAAGGTTCAGATTCATCTATTTCAAAAACGTAGGAAACCTCTCCTGCAACTTTCAAAACCTCGTTCTCATCCGGAAGTATTTCCCGGTGCCACTCAAATTTTGAACCCGGCAAGCGGGTATCGTAATCCAGGCTGATTGTCTGTGGTTCAGCAGATATAGTTCTATGGCTTTGAGAATAAAGCCGCTCAGAAAATGAGCTGACCGTAAGAAGTACAAACAAAGCCATTATCAGTCGGATGACACTCATTTTATTTTTACTCATACAAATTTTGAAATACAGCAGCGCCGGTATTCTGCTGTCTGATTGTGATGATTTGTACACTTACTGGTGAACTTGATGTATCAAGTTAGATTTATCGGAAAGAACAGCCCCAACATCAGCAAAATGTAGAAAACTTATGCGATTTTTGTTCCTGATTTTATGTTTATAAAAATCTGTGAGATCACGGTCATTATAAATTTCGAGAAACATTCAGATTCTTTTTTTCAGAATAATTGAGTAGAATGCTCGCACTCAAACAAGAATTTTAGACCTATCGCATATGAAATTCAGCCTCAAATCAGATCCTGTCTTAACCATATTCTTCGGAATAATCCTGTTCACAACCTTTGCAGTTATACCTGCTGATGCTCAGCATAGCTGGAATACATCCACCGAAAAAGAAGAGCGTCCGCTTTTCACAAAACACTTTTCGCAAGCCGAGTTTAGTGAGAGAAGAAACAAAGTCTACGACCAGATCGGCAATGATTCCTTTGCCATTCTCCAGGGAGCTCCCATGCCGATGGGATTTCAGTTTTTCCGGCAGAACAATGAATTTTATTACCTCTCAGGGATTGAATCACCCTATGCCTACCTGATTCTTGACGGACCCGATAGAGTTGCCACGGTTTACCTTCAGGACAGAAATGAACGCCGGGAATATGGTGAGGGAAAAGTGCTCTCTTACCAGGATGCAGATCTGGTAAAAGATCTCTCCGGTATTGATGCGGTTAAACATATTGATGATCTGAAACCCGACATTGAAGCTCTCAATGAAGATCGCGGCTATTCAAATGTATTTACCCACCTGAGCCCGTACGAAAATCTTGGAGTTACGCGCTCCATTGCCAACCGGACACTGAACGACCGGCAAAACGATCCGTTTGATGAACGTCCCGGCCGTCATCAGGAATTTATCGAGCATCTTGAAAAACTGACCACGACCCTGGAAATGCAGAATCTGGACCCCATCACCGATGAGATGCGAAAGATTAAAAGTGCAGCGGAAATTGAATTGATCACTAAATCAAGTGATCTGCAGGGACATGCTATTATGGAGTCCATTCGCTCAACCAAACCGGGGATCAAAGCGTACGAAATGGAAGCAATTGCGCGGTACATTTATTGGAAAAACGGTGTGGAGGGTGAAGGGTATTATGCTTTGACTCATATCGGACCAGATGCATACATGAATCATTATCATGGCAGTGAACGGTCCGCCCGTGACGGGGATATGATCCTGATGGATTACGGTCCCGTCTATGACTATTACACCAGTGATATGGCACGCATGTGGCCGGCTAATGGAACCTTCAATCCGGTTCAGCGTGAGCTTTATTCCTTCTATCTCGAGTTCTATGAAGCGATTCTTTACAACATCGAGATTGGTCGTACTCCGGAAGAAATAATGAGAAAAACCCTGAATGAATTTGAAAACGTTTTTGCTGATATGGAGTTTTCGAAAGAGATCTACAGGCAGGCGGCTGAAGAGTTTATTGTCTCTTACCAACAGCGTCTGAACCCAAATATGGGGCTGGGTCATGGAGTGGGTCTTGCTGTCCACGATGTAGGTGATTACTCAACCCCTATCGAACCCGGAATGGTTTTTGTAATTGAACCACAATTCAGAGTCCCGGAAGAGAATATTTATCTTCGGCTGGAAGATATGATCGTCGTAACGGAAGATGGAGTGGAGGTGATTACCGATTTTGTACCGCGTGATATTGATGGAATTGAAGCATTGATGGCAGAAGAAGGAATGTTGCAGAGATTTGATTTTACGCTTGAATAACTAATTGAGAACCGCAGAATGTCGAGTATCTAATTGTGAAGTTGAGGCATTACGAAATTTACGGTTCTTCTTTTCTTTGAAAAAAGTGTCGATAATTTCGACACTTTATAAATAGAAGTCGATTATTATTGCATATTTCGACAAGCTTTCAAGCTTAGTAAATCACCTGCGCTAATCAAATTACCCTCGCTGGCTCAAGCTGATTTCAATCCTATTTACAGACTCACCCAGTTTTGAAAAAGCGATTAGTAACACTCCTGCAATTGAACCTTGAATCATTACCATTAAACCGGATATCAAACCGATAAAATTCCCCCCAGGTACACGCATACCCATTCCTGCTGCAACATTCGTAGTTATAGTTTGAATAAGTAAGTATAGACCGACAATTACAGAAATCGCAATCATTGCCATTCCAATTATGTTAATAATATGCCAGATTCTATTTACAGATTTCAGGGATTCTATATTTTCGCTCATAGTTAAATAGTTAGATTTGAACTTTTATTTGCTTGATGAATTCATGGACTCATTCTTAATTAGTGTATTTATAAAAATCATATGGTTTTATCAAATTGGACAAAACTTATCATACTCTGCTTTTCAGCAAGATATTGCATCTAAAAAATAAAAAGTGGGCGGAGACAGTATTACTTACCAATACAAAAACGCGAGAAAATCGAATCAAGCAGGTGTTCGTTGGTGATCTCTCCTGTAATGGCGCCCAGTTCTTTGAGTGCAGCCCGAAGGTCGATGGAGAGAAAGTCACCGGTCATTCCCCTGTCGAGTGCCTGAATGGCCCGCTGTACATTTTCACGTGCCTTCTGCAGTGCGTCGCGGTGACGCGAGGAGGTAACCAGCAAGCTGGATGTATCGTAATCTTTGCTCTCCAGTGCCCGCTGTTTCATCTGTTTTTTTAGTCTGTCGATGTTTGTGTTATCGACAGAAGAGATTTTCAAATCAAAGTGGATACGTTCCTCTTCAGACGGCAGTTCGAGATCGAGCTTGGTGCCGACCAGAAGGAAGGGTGTCTCCCCCGCCCGTTTCTGGAAAGCGGCAATTTCTTCCCGTTCACTGCTGTCCATCGGCAGTGACAAATCCTTCAGATAAACCACCAGATCCGCCTGCTCAAATGCTTTTTGTGATCGTTTAACTCCTTCCGCCTCAATCACATCTTCAGTATCGCGGAGCCCGGCGGTATCAATCAGTTTAAACAGAAGGCCGTCGTAGCTCCAGTCGGCATCGATCGTATCACGGGTGGTTCCGGCAATTTCGGTTACAATAGCGCGCTCACTTCCGACCAGTGTGTTCAGCAGCGTAGATTTTCCCGCGTTGGGTCTTCCGATGAACACCGTTCTGACACCATCTTTCACCAGCCGCCCGGTTTCGTAGGTTTCGAGCAGTGTGTTGATCTCCTGCTCCACATCAAGGAGCAGTTTTCTCAGCTGATCTTTATTCGCGAACTCCACATCTTCCTCAATAAAATCGAGTTCCAGCTCCACCATCGCGGTAGCGTCGATAATCTGCTGACGAAATGTTTTGATGTGCTCCCCCAGCTTTCCCTCAAGCTGCTGATGAGCTGCGTCCACCGCCTTTATACTTTTGGCGTGAATGAGGTCGGCCACTGCTTCCGCCTGCTCCAGGTCGAGTTTTCCGTTCAGAAATGCGCGCTGGGTAAATTCTCCCGGCTCAGCAGCGCGTACATTTTGTTCGAGGATAGTTTCGAGCACTGCCTGGGTGACCAGCACACCGCCGTGGCAGGATATTTCAACCGTTTCTTCACCGGTGTAGGACCTTGGAGATCTGAAAATGGTTGCCAGCACTTCATCCACTACACGGCCATCTTTTTTGATGATTTTCCCAAAGTGGACTGTGTGTGAATCTGCATCCGTCAGATCTTTCCCGCGAAAACATGCGTTCACTTTTTTTATTGACTCGCGGCCTGAAACACGAATCACGGCAATCCCCCCTTCTCCAACAGGAGTGGCAATAGCTGCAATGGGCTGATTTTGAATGATGTCTGACAATTTCCGGGGATTTGCTTGAATTTTAAATGAGTAGAAATTAACCAAACATTTTTGAAAAAAATTATTTATTCTCGGATACAAGCAGAGATTAAAACAACATCAAAATCAAAAAAAGAGATCATCATGAGTTTATTTGCGGATATACTACTTGTCGCTTCAATTATTACATTTTTCATCGGCTTTGCATCAACAGTAATCAAACAAATCCGAATTAAGGGGAAAATCCGGTACTATTTTATCGCCAGTATATTTCTGTTTACCAGCGGATTAATCTTTGGATGGGAAGATTTCAAAGCCGGCTTTAACGATTGCAGAGTCGATACAAATCAAATTGAAACAAAAGTTCCTGAAAACGGGGTTATGGCAGCATCTAATAGTTGCTGCTGCTGTGAAAACTGATGCCGTATCACTGATGAGTTTCTGGATCACTTATTTCACTTGATGAAGCGGTTCCCTGGTCTCCAAAAGGATTCATATTTGTTACAGTACTCCAGTTCTCTTTCAGGAACCAGACAAACCACGCCATTACCGCAGCAAACAGCAGGATGCCTATCCATGCGTTTTCTATATACGGTGTGACGGTTTCCCACGCGGCGAAATCGAAGCTCTCTTCTGTGAAGATTAAAAATGTTGCGATGGCATTATTGGCCATATGGATGAGAACCGGAAGCATGAGAGACCGCGTTTTCAGGTATAAAATCCCCAGGATCAGTCCGAAAATTGTGGCTGAAATGAAGCTGACGTGCAGAAATCCAAAAAATACCGACGACGTTATGAGCGCGCTTGTATACCCGAACTTCCTGCCCAGCCTCTCGATTAAAATCCCCCGGAAAACTATTTCCTCTACGATCGGCGCCACGACTGCGATCACCCCAAAAATCAAAAAATATTGAATGAATGTGGTATCGTCACCGATATCGAACATTTCAATACTGTTCAGCCAGTTAAGATGCGATTCAGCCCAGCCGGGATCGACCGCATGGAGCAGAATAAGGGTAACCCATATTGTGCTGATGGTGATGGTAAACAGAATGAAGACGTAGGCTGTCTTCGGTAAATTTTTCTTCTCCCCGATAAAAACCGGCGTTACAGGAAGCCTGTCCCATTTTAATACCCAGAGAGTCAGAAGTAAAGGAACAGCATAAACCGCATAAAAAACAATTAGCTCGAAGGTTGTCTGATCCAGGTCAAAACTCTGATATAAATAGTACAGGGCAATCCCACCGATTCCTCCCCACAGCAAAAGTGCAAAAAAGCTTTTTGCGATGGGAACCCTGCTGAAGCGCTCTCTGATTTTTTCTGAATTGTTGAATAATACACCGTCTCTTTCTCTCATAGATCCTGATTTATCTTACAAAAAAAATATCAAACAGAAACAGGTACGGAGATAAGCACCACTGGTTGCATTAAGATTATTAGAATTTAACTGCTACCTGTCTGATTGCTCCACTACGCTGTCCAGATCCCTGTCAAATCCCTCAATTACGCGGATGATCGTGCGGACTGAATTCCTGTAAAACTCAGGATTGATATTCTCAAACGTATCGGTCGGTGCGTGATAGTGATCGTGATCTTCCACTCCGAAATAGACAAACGGAACGCCCTGCTGATGAAACGGACCGTGATCGGATGACAGCGTCCAGTCCTGATCCCACTCATCAGAATCATAGCCAAACAGCACATCAATCGAAGCATCTGCTGTATACTCCTCAATCATCGGTTTCAGGTAGGGATAGTGGTATGTGCCCACCGCGTAAAGTTCATCCTCAAAATTAGTGCTGATCATATCCATATTGATGTTCAACACCATATCTTCAAGGGAAACAACCGGATTTTCAACAAAGTATCGTGCGCCTCCAAGCCCCTGCTCTTCCGCATCAAAAGCGATAAACATGATGCTGTTTTCGGGTTGATTATCGGTAAAATAAGCTGCTGCTGCCATCAAACCACCGGTTCCGGATGCATTATCGTCCGCTCCGTTGTAAATTTCACCATCACTGATTCCCAGGTGATCGTAATGTGCTGTCACAACGATGTACCGATCCTGGTTTGCACTCCCTTCTATGTACCCGATCAGGTTTACAGCGTCGGTAAACTCTTCATTCGTCCGGCGATTGGTGTGATCAAAAAGATGACGGTAACTTTCGCCGAATGTCTGCAGACCGAGGCTTTCAAACCGGTTTTCAATGTAATCCTGCGCCATCCGGTTTCCTTCAGTTCCGGTACGCCGGCCCTCCAGTTCATCCGATGCAAGATACTCCACATCTTCAAGAGCCTGGTCAAGCAGTGTTTCAGGGATTTCGGAAACATCTTGTTGTTCTGTTGCCGGATCCTCGCCGCTGCACGAGGTAATTGCGAACAAAAAGAGGGCTGAAAGGAGAACGAGATTTAACTTCTTCATAAATAGATCGGATTTATTTTTTTGAAACCGCTCCAAAATAATAGTTCTGATCATTAAACAACGAAATAATTTTTGAAGGATAACTTTCTTCAAAATTTGACGTAATATCAAAATAGTTTTCTATCAGAACAGAATCACAAATCCATGAAAGATCAATCTGATCGCTTACATAACCATCTTCGGGATGAACCTCAGGACCCGCTGGATCGCTATCTCGATAAAGCTGAAAAAGAGGCTATTTCAGAACCTGATCCGCCGGTAAAGAAAAACCGTTTTCGCTCTTTCATTCTCCTCGTACTGCTTGTGGGCGGGGGATTTTTTCTTATCAAAAATACTGGTCCAGGAATTTTCTCTCCCATTTTTGTATCCTCCGGGATAAGCACTCCTTCAATCAGCGGACCGAGTACGGATCTCCTGAACCGAATGGGCAGCCGGATGGAAGAGATGGGTTATCATGGGCTTTCACACGATGACCTCAGGGATTTACGATCTGACGGCGTTACTGCAACATACATTTCCAATATTCGCGCCCTTGGCTATACTGACCTCACACTCAGCCAGGCCCGGGCCCTTGCCGGAGCCGGAGCTTCATCCGCCTTTGTTGCCATGATGATAGAACTCGGGTATGATCTTGATGTAGATGAGATTATCAGCCTGAGGCGCGCCGGAGTTACTGCACAATTCACCAGCACACTGCACGACCTGGGGTATGGAGATGTGACCAAAGATCAGCTGCTGCGAATGAGAAGAATTGGGGTTACTGCCGGTCTGATTCGTGAACTACAACAGCAACGCGGAGAGGATATTTCGATGGAGGAAATTATCCGGTACCGGATTAGTAATCAGTGATGAGTGTTTGAGTGCTGAGTTTTGAGTTTTGAATGTTGAGTGCA